>DBHR01000032.1:23414-44444 GCA_002296225.1 Acidobacteria bacterium UBA823
TACATCAGCCAGTTCCCAGGCTCCTCCTCCGCATGCAGCAAGCGCTCGTAACTCACCGGCGTGAACGCGGGTGCCGGTCCGTTCTCCTCGACCGTTTGCTGCACCTCGACTGTCCTGCCGGCGCCAATAATGATCATGACCGTGCACAACACGATGAGCGCAGGGGCTCTCATGGCGAGCTCTCCTCAGTTCGCAACGAAAATAAATAGGCGATAAGGTCGTCGACCTCGGACGCAGCGAGTTTCCCTTCATAGCTAGGCATCGTCGACGTTTCAATGCGCCGGCTCTCACGCAGATCGCGTTTTGCGATCGACCATAATTTCTCATCGGCGTCGAGCACCCGGTAGGAGTATGTGTCTTCGTTCATTCGGATGCCCTCTAACGTCCGCCCGTTGACGTAGGTCATGTGCACCGACCACCACCGCGGCAAGACTTCGTGGTCGGGTTCAAGCAGGTCAACCCGAAGCTCATCCGGCGAATGCCGGTCACCTATGAAGGTCAGGTCGGGACCGCGTAGGCTGCCCACGCCTTCGATCATGTGACACGTCGCACAGGCGCCAGCACCAGCGTACAGACGCCGGCCGGCCGCGGCGTCGCCCGGAAGCGAGATGCTCTCCGGGCGTTGGTTAATGGAACGGAGATAAGCAACCACCTGCCAGATCGACTCGTCGGTCCGACTCCGGTAGATAGGCGGCATGCCGGTGTTGGGCACTCCCTCAGAAATCACCCGGAACAGGCCGGCGTCACTCTGTGCGCGCCTGAACCGACCCCGACGGAGGCTTGGTCCGTCGTCGCCACCCGCATCACGGCCGTGGCAACGGCCGCAGTGCATCTGGAACAAGCGCTCGCCGGTTTTGACATCTTCGAGCGACGTGTAGGGATTCTCGGCATCCTGCGCCGCCAGATTACCAACCAGGCCGACCAGCAGTAACGCGGCTGCGATCAGCGCGAGTCGACCGACATTTATCCCCTGCAAGCGCCACATGGCTCGTCCTTTCGGAGGAGGTGCGATTCGGCGCACAAGCATACCGGAATTCACTCGTAGAGGGTTGACGAGCTCGAATTCTTGACCCAAGTCGGCAGCAACGATACGCCCCTAGGCGGCGTCATACACATTGTTGAGACTAACCACGATAAACTCCCAGGGACCTATGCGGCGGTTTTCAGCTCCAATCACACCATCTTCACGCTGGCTGGCTGGCTTGGCACTCTCGCTCGTAGTGTGTCCGGCGACCACCACAACGGCGGCCGCACCGCAGGACTCACAGGACCAAGCCGAGACCGCCGGGCAGCTAGACGAGGCCCGCGGTGTGTTCGACAGCGGCATATTCGTCGGCGAGCTGCCGGCAACGTTTGACGGACCGCCGCCGCCAGTCCCGCCGCGCGTGGCTACCCGTGACGAAAACGGGCGTGTCACCATCCGGGCCGTGCGCATAGGCGAGGAACTTGTCATCGACGGCCATCTCGATGAACCGGTCTACTCGCGGGTCGAGCCGGTTTCCGATTTCATCATGCAGGAGCCGCAGGACAACGTCCCAGCCACTGAAAAAACTGAGGTCTGGATTCTCTTTGACGACCGAAATCTCTATGTCTCGGGTCGCAATTGGGACAGTCAGGCCCATCGAATCATTGCCAACGAGATGCGCCGTGACGGCAACAAGGTTGGACAGAACGACAACTTCACGCTCACACTCGACACCTTCTACGACCGACGGAATGGCTTCTTGTTTCAAACCAACCCGCTCGGTGCGCTGCGTGACGGCCTCATCAGCGACGAGCGCGAACTGAACGCTGACTGGAACACCGTCTGGAACGTCAAAACCACGCGGGACGACGAAGGTTGGAACGTCGAGATGATTATCCCGTTCAAGTCACTCCGCTACCGCCCAGGCCGCGATCAGGTATGGGGCCTCCAGGTTCGGCGCGGTGTGCAATGGAAGAATGAAGATTCGTACATTACAGCGATGCCGCGCGCGCTCCATTACATGGCACAGTTCCGGCTGTCTCTATCCGCAACACTGGTCGGACTCCAGACGCCTGGGGTCTCAACCAACCTCGAGGTGAAACCTTACGCGATCTCGTCTGGCACCGGCATCCGCGGCGACGATGACATCGTCGTCAACGACCTGACCGGTAACGCCGGCTTCGACGGCAAGTACGGCCTCACACAGGGCCTAATCGCCGACTTCACCGTGAACACCGACTTTGCCCAAGTGGAGGACGATGACGAGCAGGTCAACCTGACGCGGTTCAGCCTGTTCTTCCCGGAGAAGCGCGAGTTCTTCCTTGAGGGCCAGGGGATTTTCTCGTTTGGCGGCGTCTCGGCCGGCCGGAGATGGAGTAGCGGGGGCGGGGGCGGAGACGCGCCAATCCTCTTCTTCAGCCGTCAAATCGGCATCAGCGGCCGTAATTCAGTGCCGATCCGAACCGGCGGCCGGGTCACAGGACGTGCCGGCGCGTTCACCCTCGGTCTACTGAACGTTCAAACCGGTGAGAAAACGAGTCTCGAGGCTCAAGCGACCAACTTCTCGGTCGTGCGCATCCGGCGTGACATTTTTCGCCGGAGCTCGATCGGCTTCATGGGCACAAACCGATCGGTCTCACTGAAAGGCGACGGTTCGAGCCAGTCATACGGTGTCGACGCTAATTTTTCGTTCCTAGAGAACCTCAACATCGCCACCTACTACGCGCAGACGCACACGCCTGGGCTCACAGGGCAGAACATGAGCTATTCGGGCAGCATCCGGAACGAAGGCGATCGCTACGGCTTTAGCTACTCGCACCTGGTCGTCGGCGATAACTTCAAGCCGGAGGTCGGGTTCGTGCGTCGGGACGACTTCCGGCAGAACCGCGCGTCAGCGCAGTTCACGCCTCGGCCGACGTCGATCGATGCGATTCGCAAGTTTGAGCTTAAAGGTGATATCGACTACCTCACAAATAAGACGACCGGCATCCTGGAATCGCGCGACATCGGCGCACGATTCGAGGTCGAATTCGAAAACACCGACCGGGTCAATTTTGATGTCTCGGACAAGCACGAGTTTCTGTTCGAGGAATTCCAGATCGGCGACGACGTCACCCTGCCGATCGGTGGATACGATTTCCGCAACGTCAGGGTCAACTATCGGCTGGGCGCAAACCGGCGTGTTCCGGGCAACATCAGCTTCACCCGGGGCGGATTCTTCAGCGGGGACCGGACCATCGTCAACCTCAACGGCCGAATTGAGGTCTCCCCGCGACTGGCGCTCGAACCACGCATTCAACTCAATTGGATCGATTTGCCAGAGGGATCGCTCAACACGAAACTGGCGAGCACGCGCGTCAACTTCGCACTGACGACGCGGTTGCTGGTTGCGGCGCTTCTCCAGTACAACTCAAGCAGCGACTCGATGAGTACAAACATCCGCCTGCGTTGGGAATACGAGCCGGGGAGCGATCTCTTCGTCGTCTATAGCGAAGGTCGAGAAACCGACCACCGCGGCTTTCCTCGCGTGTCGAACCGCGGCCTCGTCGTCAAGTTCACGAGGCTGTTCCGGATGTAACCGCTGCTTGGTACCGACCTTTGCGCCAAAGGCTCCGGAGCCTCCGGCCCGAACACCAGAGATTAATAACCAGAGGCTCTACTCGGTGGTCCTGCCTACATCGTCGGGAGCTGCCCCTTATCTGCGATCTCCAGCATGGCATCAGCGAATGTGTCAATCTCTTGGAGGCGCGTGTACACGTTCGGCGTCACGCGCAACCCCTCATAGTCGTCACGAACGATCGGTACGAGGACGATCCGGAAACGATCCCACATGTAAGAGTTGATCTCCCGGGTGTCCACACCCTTGATCTGGACGTTGGCCAGTGCCCACGTCTGCCCCGGCTCGAGCGACGAGTGGATCGTGATCCGCGGATGGTCCTTGAGCCGGTCGGCCCAGCGCATCGTCAGGTAGCGAAGCCGCGCCGCCTTTCGTTCGGCACCGATCGCCTGATGGAACACTAGCGCCTCGGCGATCGCCGCCTTCGCCGCCGCCGGGTGCGTCCCGATCGCCTCAAACTTCCGGATGTCATTGTCGAGCCGCCGCGCCGCCGCCTGCAACGGCCAGGTTTTCTCGATGTTCTCACGGCGGACGTGGAGGAAACCGGTGCCGTGCGGCGCAAGCAGCCATTTGTGAAGGCTCGTGCCATAGTAGTCGCACTCAAGATCGCGCAGCTTGAACGGGAAGTGCGCTACGGCGTGCGCGCCGTCGCAAATCGACACGATCCCCCGCTCACGTGCTAGGCGGCTGAGCCGCTGGACTGGGAAGAGTTGTCCGGTGAGGTTGGTAATGTGGCAGAAATGTAGAACCTTCGTGCGCGGTGTAATCGCCTGCTCAAACCGTGTATAGAGATCATCCTGCGTCGTTGGCACCGGGAAAGGAATCTGCGTCAAGGTGATTCCATCACGCCGCACCCGCTGGTCCCAGGTCGTCCGCATCCGGCCGTAGTCTTGGTCGGTCGTAATGACCTCGTCTCCGGATTCGAGATCGAGGCCGTTCTGCGCAATCTGTAACGCCTCACTCGAGTTCCGCGTGATCGCCAGCTCCTCAGAGTCGCATCCAAACTCGTCGGCTAGGCGACGGCGAACTGTCTCGATATTCCGCGAGAGCTGGCCACGGTAGTGCACCGGCAGCTGGTTCGAAAAATCAAGGTAACGCTTGAGCGCCTCGTGCACCACGCGCGGGGTTGGGCAGCTGTTGCCATTGTTCAGATTGGTGAGCGTCCGGTCGAGGGTAAACCCGAGTTGGATCTCACGCCAGAAGAACTCGTTCCGGGCAACCTCTTCAGGCGTCCGGTCGGCGACCGACTGGGCCGCTTCGGCGATCGCGTCGACACCGTTCACCTTGGTCACAACCGTCGCCGCACCCAACAGGCCAGCGCTCCGAAGAAAACCTCGTCTGCTCCACATCTTGTATCTCCTCTACCGCGGGAAAACCCTTACCCTATCACTCAGGCAGCGCAACCGCGACATAGCTGTCCCCGGATTTGGTGCCCATCTTCCCGCCACCAGCTGCAATGACCACGTACTGGCGGCCGTCAACCGCATAGGTCGCCGGCGTGGCGTACCCGCCGGCCGGCAGCTCGATCTCCCAGAGTAGTCTCCCGGTGTCGGTCGAAAACGCACGAAATTTCTCGTCTTTCGTCGCCCCAATAAAGAGGACCCCACCGGCTGAGACGATCGGCCCGCCATAGTTTTCCGTGCCGGTTGGCAGTAACCCTTGCTCGCTCAGCTCGTCTAGCTCGCCAAGCGGAACCTGCCAGCCGATCGTGCCGGTATGCAGGTCGATGGCCGTCAACGTTCCCCAAGGTGGCTTAATCGCTGGATGTCCGTTGTCGTCGAGAAAGCGGATGTAGCCACTGGAGGTATAAGCAGTAGCCGGCGTACCGCTGGCAGCGGTTTCCTTGACACCACCGTTGACCGGTGGCACCTCGTCTTCCGTATCCGAAAGATAATCGACCAAGGCTTCGATTTCATCGTCGGAAAGATGCTGATGCGCTGGCATCAGCCCGGCACCGTTCGTGACGACCCCCACGATTGCCTGACGGGACATCCTCAATGAAACGTCGACCAGTGCTGGATAGACGCCGAGTGGATCGCCTTGCCAATTGGTGCCATGACAGTAAAGACACTCATTGGCGTAGATCGTCTCGCCAAGCGACTGCTCGGCACCAAGTGCCACCATGGTCAGGATCCACGGCATCTCGCTCGCATTGACATACATGACGCCGTCTGGATCGACCGCGGCACCACCCCATTCGCCGCCCCCGTCATAACCCGGAAGGATAATCGTGCCTTCACGGCTCGGTGGCACAAACTGTCCGCCGCTCCGCACACGGGTTAACCGCTCAAACGCCATGGCGTAAGCTTCCGGGGAGAGGTCGGTTACGTCGGTCTCGGCAAAAACCTGTCGTGAGAATGGCGGCGGTGCCGTCGGCACCGGCTGGGTTGGCCACGCCACCTCCCCCGGCAGGTCGGATGCCGGCACTTTCTGCTCCTCCACTGGGAAAAGAGGCTCTCCGGTCTCACGGTCGAAGAGGAATACATGTGCCGATTTCGTGATCTGCGCCACGGCTTCGCGTGGCTCCCCCCCATGCGTCACAGTCACGAGATTGGGCGGTGCTGGCAGATCGCGGTCCCACAGGTCGTGATGGACAATCTGGTAGTGCCAGATCCGCTCACCCGTACGCGCGTCGAGCGCCAGAAGAGTATTCGCAAAGAGATTCGTGCCGAGCCGTGCGCCGCCGTAGAAGTCCGGCGTCGCCGACCCGGTCGGCACATAGACAATGCCGCGGCCGTGGTCGACGGTCATGCCCGCCCAGTTGTTGGCGCCGCCCACAGACTGCCAAGCGTCGTCGGGCCAGGTGTCGTAGCCAAATTCACCCGGGTGGGGAATCGTGTGAAAAATCCAGACGCGCTCGCCCGTCCGAACGTCGTAGGCCCGAATGTGGCCCGGCGCCGACCGCGCGCCCTCCGAGACCCGCGTCGGGAGAATAAGAAGATCGTCGTAGATAACGCCTGGCGTGTTCGACGCAATGAACAGCTCGCCGATGTCGCGATCCAATCCTTCGCGGAAATCGATCGACCCGCCGTCACCGAACGATTCAATTGGAAGGCCCGTGTCTGCGTCAACCGCATAGAGGCGCGATGCGCCCGTGAACAGAATCCGTCGGTCGTCGCCGTCCTCCCAGTAAGTAACACCGCGGTTCACTCCGGCACCGAATAGGTCGTAGTTGCCGTCGAATGGGTCGAAGGTCCAGCGCGGTTCGCCCGTTGCAGCGTCGAGGGCAAAGACCTTGAGTTGTGCCGACGTCGCGTAGAGCACGCCGTCAACGATGATCGGGTTGGCCTGGATTTGCGAGCGATCTTCGAGGTCGGCGTCACCGGTGTGGTAGACCCAGGCCACCTCAAGCTCGTGCACATTCTCGCGGGTGATCTGGTCAAGGGGAGAGTACTGGCTACTCCCTGGTCCCAAGTACTCGGGCCACTCGTCGGCGTGGCTCCGACCGCAAGCCGCAGCGAGTAAGACAATGAGCCAAACGAGTGGATCTCGCACCGTTGCTAGCGTCTGATCGTTGGTAGTTGATTCTGAGCGAAAGACCCCAGACTAGAGACTGCTGGTGGCACCCCCGGCCACAGATTTGTAACCCTCTGTGAAGAACTCGCGGACCCAGCGTGCAACGAGCACCTCTTCGCCGTCACGCATACACCGCGTCTGGATGCGCCGGCTGCCGAAGAGACTCGATAAAGCCACACGCTGTCCGGGCCGGCGGCGCAAATGGTCGCGCACTTCACGGTGGCTCATCGGAATCACACCTTGGTCCCAATCGATTTCGACGTAAGGCGCTCGCTCACTTTCGTCCACGACCTCCGCGGTGAAACTGTCGATCCCCTGCAGCTCGGCCGCCAAATACTCAGCTTTCTGTTTCCATTCCGTGCGCTCTGCAGCATGGTCGAGCTGCGCGTACCGATTGAGCGCGACGATAAGGCCAATAATCTCCTCCTTGCCGACTTTCATGCCACGGCCAATGAGGTCGTTCGGCGCAGCCTGCATCCGCGCAGCCTCAATAAGATCCGAGCGGCCCGACAGGATGCCGGTAGACTGCGGCCCGCGCAAACCTTTGCCGCCGGAGACGACGACTAGGTCGGCACCAAGCTCATTGAAGATCGTCAGGTTGCCAGTCGGAGGCAGTCGTGAGGCACCGTCGATCATCACCGACACGCTGGCTTGCTTGGAAATTTCAATCAGCTCCTCGGGCTGCAGGACTTCGGTCGCTAGCGTTCCACTCAGTGCGACGTGCCGCGGAAGCCCAAAAATAAACGCCGTGTTCTCACCGATGGCGTTCATGAGTTGCTCGCGTCCCTCGACCTCGACAAGGGTCGCACCGGCAGCCTGAAGCGCGAAATCGTACGGATAGCGGTGCGCCTTCTGAATGATGCACTCGCGTTTCGGCCACGTTGGATTCGGCAATGCGCGCATCTTCTCTTCATCGGTCCCGGTGAGACAGGCCGCTGTGCCGAGCAGTAGGCCGCCTGAGGCGCCTGATGTGATGAGCGCTGCCTCAGCCTTGACGACCTCGGCGGCACGCTTGCCAGCGGCGACCGTCAGTTCATCCATCATGACAAAGTAATCGTTGGCCTCCTGCATCGCCTCGATCACGTCGGCAGGCATCCGCGAGCCGCCGAGCGCGGTCGCGTGACCGTGACCCGGCAGATGCGCCTTGACGCCGAGGAGCCGCGTATAGATGTTGTCGCGCTCGATTTTTTCTTCGATTGTCGTGGCCAGCGTCTCAAGATCCGGCACCGCTTCGCTACCGGCATTCATCCCGGTGGAAGTTTCGCCGCAGGCACCGGACACACCGGCGACCACTGTTGCACCAATGAAATCGCGACGGCTCAAGCCGCTACGTTCGTCTCCTCGCCCTGGCGCAGCCTTCTTCATGTGCATTACCCCCTGTTAAGTCCTCGAATGCCTCACATCATAGCGGCAAAGACCAGGCGAGTGAAAATGATGGCCAGGCGGGACTTCACGCGAGATCTCGGTATAGTAGCGAGCTATGCGAACCGCACTGACTGCGGCCTTCGTCTTGCTGCTCTCAATCTCAGCGGCGGCGCAGGAGTGGCCGCAGTTTCGAGGCCCAGGCGCTCGAGCTGTCGCTGACGATCCACGACTGCCGGACACTTGGAGTACAACCGACAACATCGTGTGGACGAGACCGGTCCCAGGTGCCGGGTGGGGCTCACCTGTCGTTTGGGGTGATGCCATCTTCGTGACGTCGGTCATCCGAACAACCGAGGGCGAACCGCCACGACCTGGACTTTATTTGGGTGGTGAGCGGGGCGCACCAGATGACCAACACCGGTGGATGCTGTACGCCATCGACTGGAACAGCGGCGAAATTCGTTGGGAACGTGAGCTGCACGCGTCGGTACCCGGAGCGCCCAAGCACCTCAAGAACAGCTACGCTTCCGAGACGCCAGTGACCGACGGCGAGCGCGTTTACGTGTACTTCGGCCAGCTCGGTGTCTTTGCGTTCGACATGAACGGTACGCCGCTCTGGTCGGAGCGCTGGAGGCCGTTTCGGACCCGCAACGGTTGGGGCACAGCAGCGTCACCTGTACTCGATGGAAACCGGCTCTACATAGTCAACGACAACGACGACCAGTCGTTCCTCATAGCCCTCGACACGCGGACTGGCGAGTCGGTCTGGCGTGTCGAGCGTGACGAAGGCACCAACTGGTCCACACCCTATGTCTGGAAAAATTCCAAGCGTACCGAAATCGTGACAACCGGCTCCGATAAGGTGCGGTCGTACGCTCAGGACGGCGCACTCCTCTGGGAGTTGACGGGTATGTCGACGATCACCATCCCGACGCCATTCGCGACCGGCGACCTCCTCTACATCAGCTCGGGCTATGTCGGGGACCCGCTTCGGCCCGCCTACGCGATCAGGCCAGGAGCGACGGGCGATATTAGCCTGCGGCCGGGTGAGCAGCGCAATGCCTACATCAAGTGGGCTCAGCTTCAAGCAGCGTCCTACAATCCCTCACCGATCGTCTACGGCGACTACTACTACACGCTGTTCGATCGGGGATTTTTCACGGCGCACGACGCACGGACCGGTCGAGAAGTCTACGGCAAAGTGCGGATCGAGGTCGGGGCGATGTTTACATCATCGCCCTGGGCGTACAACGGGAAAATTTTCGCGCTGAGCGAGGATGGAGACACCTTCGTATTTCGCGCCGGAGCCCAGTACGAGCTACTCGGAAAAAACTCATTGGATGAGATGTGTTTGGCGACGCCGGCGATCGCTCGCGGCAGCCTGGTCATCCGCACCGCCTCTCGCCTGTACCGGATCGCCGAGAACGCCGGCACCAAATAGGGCCGCGCGCTATCGTGTGAAGCTGAGAGCGCGCTTCGGGTCGTAGTTAGGATTCTCAGCCGGCATCTGGGCATCGACCTCGTTCCGCCACGCGTGAAGCATGCTGCGGAGTCGCGCCGTCTGCTCGGGCAGCCTCTCGGCAAGATCTTCGACCTCGCCGATGTCTACGTCGAGATTGTAGAGCTCGACTCGCATGTCTTCGTAGTACTCGATCAACTTGTAGCGGCCGGCTCGCACAGCACCGTACGGCGACGCGCCGCCCGGGTGGTAGTGCGGGTAGTGCCAGTAAAGCGCATCACGGTCGGGTGAACCCTCGCTTCTCAGCGTCGACGTTAGGCTCAGGCCGTCGATGATCTCGCCAGGATTTTGGACGCCCGCAATTTCAAGAATCGTCGGATAGATATCGGCACTAATTACCGGCGTGTCATCCACGGATCCGGCGATGGTGGTGCCGGGCCAGCGGACGATAAACGGAACTCGCACGCCTCCCTCATAGGCTGAACCCTTACCCGAACGAAGCGGCCGGTTCGATGTTACGCGTCCCCACGGCGACGACGGCAGTACCAGGCCGCCGTTGTCTGACGTAAATATGACAACAGTCCGATCGGCAATCGCAAGCGTGTCGAGTCTCTGGAGCAGGCGACCGATGCCATCGTCCAAGCTCTCGATCATCGCCGCATAACCTGGGTTGCGGTGAACCCACTCGCCCTCGCCCGACTCCCGCTTGACCTCATACTTCGACAACTTATCAGCCTCTGGCTCGATCGGGGTGTGCACAGCGTAGTACGACAGGTAGAGAAAAAATGGGTGGTCGCGGTTATCCTCGATGAATGCAATGCCCTCGTCCGTCAGGCGTTCCGTCAGATATTGCTCACCGTCCGGCTCACCCAGTGTCGGAATCTCGTAGGGCGCGTGATAGCTCGGCGGCTGACCTCGGTGATCCCCCGCCACGTTCAGCGCGAAACCGTGCGCTTCCGGCCAGGACCCTTCATTACCCAGGTGCCACTTCCCAAGCGAGGCCGAGACGTAATTGGCCGCTCCCAGTGCTTCAGGGATCGTTAGCGCATCGTGCGGTAGCTGGTGCGTCCAATCGGGGATCTGGAGCTTCGCCCACGGACGGACGTGGCCGTCGATCCAGTCCGTCACCCGCAGCCGCGCCGGATACTGGCCAGTGAGGATGCTGGCACGCGTCGGCGAACAGACCGTCGTCGCCGCATAAGCATTCGTGAAGCGTATCCCCGCCTCGGCGAGGCGGTCGACGTTGGGCGTCTCGTAGAACTTGCTGCCCATCACCCCGAGATCGGTCCAACCGAGGTCGTCGACGACAACCAAAACGATGTTCCAAGGAACTTCCGCAGAAGGAACGTCGGGCTGCGCAGGGACGTCACAGCCGGCCGTCAGAATTCCGCCGATCGCGACCGCCAAGAGCCGTTGGAGGTTCGTGCGCATAACCTTGCCGGGACTATTGATAGCATACACGCCGGCGACAATCACTACCCCTTGACCTTCTATCTGCCAACTTCTATCGTCATACTTCCTAACCCTCGCGCTTTTCGATGAACAACAGTCATGCTGTGATCGCTTGCTGCGGCGCAATCGTACAGGACTGCTTCCTGCGAGCTGAACCCGCTGATAAGGGAACCTTGTCGAAGGTTGATGCGCTTCACTATTCGACGGGTGGCGCACCGTCGAACGTCGGCCGAGCACTCGTTAGGCTGGGCGTTGCCGTGGAGGCCGTCGGGCGTGTAGGTGCCGATCACGCCGGCCGGTGGATCATCGACGAACTAAACGCGGTCGGCGTGGGCACGGACGGTGTCCGGGTCATCAAGAAAGGCATCTCCGGCATCAGCATGATCCTCGTCGCAGCCGACGGCGAGCGGACAGTCTACTGCTATCCGGGCGTCAACGATCGTTTCGACGCAGACGAGATTGAACCGTCATCTCACTGGCGGATCTGCCACGTCGGGTACCCCTCGCTGATGCCCCGATGCAAAGGCAAACACCTCGCTAGGCTCTTTAAACGGCTGCGGCAACGCGGAATCGTCACGTCGCTCGACACAACATGGTCGATGACCGACGTCCCCCTAGAGGACGTAGAGGCCGCACTCCCCCACACCGACATCTTCACGCCGAACCAGGGCGAAGCTGAACAGTTAGCCGGCGTTGCGCCGGGCTCTCGGCGCGTCGAAGAACTGGCTGATTTCTTCCTGAACTGCGGCGTCGGCACAGTCGTCATCACGTGTGGGCGATCCGGCGCCTACCTGGCGAGTGGTGCTGGAGCGGGCCGGCTACGGTCGCGCGGCATGAAACAGGTGGCACCAGGACTTGCCATTCATGTGCCGGCATATGAAACTCGAGGCGTCCTCAACACGACCGGAGCCGGCGATACATTCGGTGCCGGGTTCCTCGCTGCGCTGACCCGCAAAGTCGAACCGGAACAGGCATTGCGCGTGGGCGCCCTAGCCGCCGCATTGCATATCGAAGGCAGCGGCGTGCCGTCGTTCGACGAAGCGCTTAGGATGACGGAGGAAAGAGCACACGTGGGCTGAAGTCCCTGGTTTCTAGCCACGGTTCACTAGACAGAAATTCACGCTTCTCTTTGAGGGTCCGTAGCTCTTGAAACTACGAGAGGGTAGAAAAGGAGCAATATGTACAGTCCCGTGGTTCGTAGACTAATCCCGTTCTTGGTGCTCCTGGCGGGCTGCCAGACGCCTGTCGAAGAGTCAGCAACTTCACCTGCCAGGCCGCCGAACATCATTGTCATCTTCACCGACGACCAGGGCTATGCAGATCTAGGCATCTACGGTGCGGAGGGATTTGAGACACCGACTATCGACCGGATGGCGGCAGAGGGTATCAGGTTCACGAGCTTCTACGTCGCCTCTCCCGCCTGCTCGCCATCACGCGCAGCGCTTCTCACCGGCTCATACCCACAACGCGTCAGCATTCCGCGCGTGCTGTATCCACAGCTTGAGGTGGGGCTACACCCCGCCGAGATCACGATTGCCGAACTGCTCAAGCCGCTCGGCTACGCCACGGCGATCTTCGGTAAATGGCACCTCGGCCACCATCCCGGACATCTCCCACAAGCCCAGGGCTTCGACGAATACTTCGGCCTTCCCTATTCGAATGACATGACACCGGATGCCACGAAAAACCCGAACCCCCCGGCCCGGCGGCATCCTCCGTTGCCGTTAATCGAAGGCCTTGAAACCATCGAGATCGAGCCCGATCAGGCGCAGCTCACGCGACGCTACACTGAGCGGGCGGTGGACTTTATCGAGCGGAATGTCGACCGACCGTTTTTTCTCTATCTCCCACATTCGATGCCGCACCTACCACTCTTCGTCTCGGACCAGTTCGCCGGAGCCTCCGAGAACGGATTGTACGGCGACGTGATCATGGAGATTGACTGGTCGGTCGGTCAGATTCTGGCCACCCTCGACCGGTTCGGCCTCGACGAACAGACGCTGGTCGTCTTCACATCGGACAATGGTCCGTGGCTGGTTAAGGGGTCCCATAGCGGCTCAGCCGGACCATTGCGTGAAGGCAAGGGCACGACATTTGAGGGTGGCCAGCGTGTACCCGCGATCATGCGATGGCCGGGACGGATTCCACCAGGTCTCGTAAGTGACGAGATGGTCACCGCCATGGATCTCTTTCCGACGATCGCCGGGATCACCGGCGCGGCAGTGCCAAGCGATCGGATTATCGACGGCAAGGATATCTGGGCGCTCATGTCGGGCGCGCCAGACGCGGTGACACCGCACGAAGCGTTCTTCTATTATTGGCCCGGTCAACTGCACGCCGTGAGGTCTGGCCGATGGAAACTACACGTGCCCCACGGGTACCAAACAATCGAAGGAGCCGACCTGGCCACACCAATGTTCCATGGCATCTATGCCCAAGCCGAAATCGGACTCTCGTTGTTCGATCTCGAAGCGGACATCGGTGAAACAACGAACGTTGCTGACCAATATCCACAGGTAGTCGAGCGTCTGCTGGGCTTGATTGCAACGGCGCGCGATGATCTCGGTGATAGCCTCACGGGCCGCGAGGGTCGAAACGTGCGGCCGCCTGGACGGGCAGCGGTAACTCCGTAGACTCTGGCCTCTCTAGAAACAGGAACCGTTATGCGGTGATGATAAGGTTTCTAAGCAAGTGCAGGAGGGAGGCATTCGCTGGCGCTGCAGGCGCCCCTCGGAGGCGAGTGTGCGGGGGAGGATGAGGAACATGAGGAGCGCGTGGACGCGGACTATTGTAGTAACGCTTCTACTGAGCGTTGCTATCCCGGTATGGGCGCAGACTAGTCGCCCGAACATCATTTTCATCTTCAGTGACGACCATGCCTATCAAGCGATCAGCGCCTATGGCTCGCGGATCAACCATACGCCGAACATCGACCGGATCGCGCGCGAGGGCATGAGGTTTGAAAACGCGATGGTGACCAATTCAATCTGCGCACCAAGCCGCGCCGTGATCCAGACCGGAAAGTACAGTCACTTGAACGGCGTCCTCGACAACATGCAGGTGTTCGACGGATCGCAGCAGACGTTTCCCAAACTGCTCCAGCAGGCTGGCTACCAAACGGCGGTTGTCGGCAAGTGGCATCTCAAAAGTGAGCCAACTGGCTTCGATTACTGGGAAGTGCTACCGGGTCAAGGGGCCTACTACAACCCCGACCTCCGCGTGCCGGCTGGCCAGAACCGGCACGCCGGTTACGTCACTGACATCATCACAGACTTGACGCTTAACTGGCTCGAACATGAACGCGATCCCGACCGGCCGTTCATGGTGATGTCACAGCACAAGGCACCGCACCGGGGCTGGATGCCCGGACCGGAACGCCTAACGCTCTACGACGGGATGATGATTCCTGAACCGGACACATTATTCGACGATTACGCAAACCGTGCGAGCCCGGCGCGGCTGCAGGAAATGGAGATCGGCCGGCACATGATCGATGGGCACGATTTGAAACTAAAACCGGCGCCCAACACGCCTGAGGACAACCCGGACCTGCGGCTTTGGCTCGCGGGCTATGGACGTCTTGACGAAGGGCAACGGCGCATTTGGGACGCGGCTTACGAGCCAAAAAATGCCGCATTTCTAGCGGCTGGCCTCGAGGGGCGCGCGCTGGTCCGCTGGAAGTACCAGCGCTACATCAAGGACTACCTGCGAACCATAGCGTCGGTCGATGACAACGTCGGCCGACTCCTCCGTTACCTCGACGAAACCGGTTTGGCCGAGAACACGATCGTCGTCTACAGCTCCGACCAAGGGTTCTACCTCGGCGAGCACGGCTGGTTCGACAAACGGTGGATGTACGAAGAATCGCTAAAAACACCGCTCCTCGTGCGCTGGCCCGGCGTCGTCGCGGCCGGCAGTACCAATACCGATATGGTCTCCAACCTCGACTTTCCCGCGACATTGCTCAACGCCGCTGGCGTTGACGTGCCGCACGACATGCAGGGTCGAAGCTTCGTACCGATGTTGCGCGGCGAGACGCCGGCTGACTGGCGGAAGAGCTTCTACTACCACTACTACGAGAAGGGCATACATAACGTGGCGCCGCACGAGGGCGTTCGGACCGAACGGCACAAACTCATTCATTACTATGAGACCGATGAATGGGAGCTGTTCGACCTCGAGGTCGATCCGAACGAGATTCGGAGTATCTATGGCGCCGCTTCGTATGCCGAGACTCAGGCCGCACTGCTCGACGAGTTGGAGGGTCTGAAGAAAGCGTTGCAGGTTCCAGACATTCCGTAGTGGTCTGAGATGTTGAGACTTGGCAATTCACACCGGAACTGGCGTCAGAAGATCAGCGCTGCAACGCCGGCGAGGACCGGCACGGTAATCAGTGTACGAAGCAGAAAGATCACGAACAACTCGCCCACGGTCACTGGAATCTTCGAATTAAGAATCAGCGCGCCCAACTCCGACATGTAGACGAGTTGCGTTACCGCAGCACCGGCGATGACAAAGCGAGTGTGCTCACTTTCGATCGACTGGCCCAGAACAGCCGGCAGGAATTGGTCTGCAAATCCGACCAGGAACGCAGGAGCCGCCGCGGACGCCTCGGGAATACCGAGCACGGTCAGAAACGGTACTAGCGGCGCCGAGAGCAACGTGAAAATCGGCGTGTGTTCGGTGAGAACGAGCGCCAACGCACCGATACTCATGATGAGCGGCAACAATGCGAACCAGATGTCATAGATGTTGAACACTGCTCGCCGCAGTAACGCCGACACCGTGGGGGCTCGTCGCGCCCGCCACACCGCCAACTCGAAACCCCAGGACAATAGACTACGTCCCGGCGGAAGGTCTTCGGTGATCTGCTTCCCTGCCAACTCGTAATAGATGTCACGTTTGCGCGACAACGGAGGAAGGCGAGGCATGATGATCGCCGCGACCAGACCCGCCAAAAGGATGGCACCGTAGTAGGGTACGAAGAGTTCACTGAGCCCAACGAAGTCGATAATCACCAGCGCAAACGCCAACGACACAACCGAGAACGTCGTCGCGATCGTCGCGGCCTCGCGCTCGGTGTAGAACCCTTGTTCATACTGCTGCACTGTGATCAGAACGCCGACCGGGGCTGAGCCCATCCACGAGGCGATCGCGTCTATCGACGACCGGCCCGGCATGGTGAAGAGCGGCCGGAAGACCCTGCGACAGAGCGTCCCGAACAGTTCCATCAGTCCAAAATCTGTCACCAGCGGCAATAAGAACGGTGCCACAACGAAGATCGCCACGATGACCGGAATCAGGTCGTTGAGGATGACGCCACCCGTCGCGTCGGAAATCAACCATTCCGGTCCACGCTGAAAGAGGACGAGGCTTGCGGCAATGGCGCCCACGATCCGCGCGACCAACGTCATCGGTCCAACAAGAAACACGGCCAGCAATGACTTTACAGTTGGCGATGCTTCTAAGCGCGATGCTGCTTCGGCACTGAGTCGGCTACGAAAGACCGTCATCGCAATTGTCGCAGCCGCTGACAGCACGATCACCGAGGTGACAAGGCCCGGAAGGAGGCCGGCGGCGCGCGCGCGTAGTTCGTCGGCAAGGATGCCCAAGCCGATGTTGATTGTGTCGCCGAACCTGATCGGAACCAGCATCATCCCCACTCCGATAGTGGATGGCACGAGGAAACGGAGATAATCGGTGGGATGGAAAACCGGCGCGGATGCCCGGACGGTACCGGCGTTCGTGGGCATGAGGGGGAGGCTAGCACAGCGGGCCCAGAAACCTCGGTTCCCGCAGATGTCTCACAGCCGGCCACTCACTCTTGCGCACAACCCCAACAGCAGCCGCGGGGAATATGAATCGGGCAGGAAACTACAACTAATGACCACGAAAGACGTGCCCGCACAGCAGCCTATTCGTTTGCCCACGTCGCGGGCATAATACTGATGGGATATGGACGCTTGGATTCTCAATTACGAACGCGAGTTGCGACTCGGATCGTTCTTCGCCGTCCTCGGACTGATGACCCTCTGGGAAATTATCGCTGCCCGCCGACAGCTAACAGTAGCCTGGCGGCGCCGGTGGCTTTCCAACCTCAGCCTTGTCGCATTTAATGCCTTGCTCCTCCGGGCACTATTTCCACCCGCACTCATCGGCACCGCCTGGTTTGCCGGCGAGCGCGGCTGGGGGCTACTCAACGTTGTCCCTGTGCCCCCGTGGCTGGCCGTCGTTGCATCGATCGTTCTACTGGACTTTGCCATCTGGGCACAGCACGTGATGTTCCATCGAGTGCCGCTCCTGTGGCGGCTGCACATGGTGCATCACGCGGACCCTGACCTTGACGTTACCTCAGGCACGCGGTTCCATACGCTGGAGATAGTGTTGTCGCTACTGATTAAGCTTGGTGTTGTCGTCGCGATCGGCGCACCCGCCGCGGGAGTCTTCCTCTTCGAGGTGCTCCTGAACATGACAGCGATGTTCAATCACGGCAACGTGAGGCTCTCAGATGGTGTGGACCGTGCGCTCCGGTGGATCCTCGTCACCCCTGACATGCACCGGGTGCATCATTCGGTGGTGATGGACGAGTGTCACACGAATTTTGGCTTCAACCTTACCTGGTGGGACCGTTTGGTGGGTACCTATCGAGCGCAGCCGCGAGGTAGCCATCTCAGTATGACAGTCGGGCTGACCGAGTTCCGCACCGGGGTGCGCCAGACATTGCCGTGGATGTTAGCCTTGCCGTTCGGTGCGACCGTCGGCGGTCGACCGATGCGCCGGGCACGCACGGCGGCTCAACATTGATGCGATGACCTGCGGGGGCGACGTTGGGTGGCCAGGGCTGCTGTGCGAGACCGAATGGCTCGCCAGTCACGTGCGCGAGCCACAAGTTGTCGTACTCGATTGCGAGCCCCTACCGTTGCCCACTCGACTCTTCAGGCTACCAAATTGGCGCAAGCGTAACGTCCCCAACTCTATCTTTCGCGGTCCTACAAACGCCTGGCGTCCCACAGGCCCCGATGGCATCACCCGGGCCATCTGCGATCGCGACGCCGTGGAGCAGTTGCTCGGCCGACTCGGAATCTCGAATGATTCGCATGTCGTCTGCACAAGCGGCGGCGGCGGACTCTGGGCGACCTTCATCTGGTCGGTGCTGGATCGGTTCGGTCATGTGAACTGCCATGTGGTCAACGGCGGTCTCGACAAGTGGCGTCTGGAAGGACGCGCTCTCTCTCGTTCGCATCGCCGGCCTGAACGGACCACCTACACGGCTCGGCCGCATGAGGAAGCGGGCGTGTGCACGCTAGCCGACGTCACCGCTGCGCTCGAACGGTCAGACCACGTGTTCTGGGATCTCCGGTCCAAAACCGAATGGACCGGTGTCAACTCAATGGGCACGAAGCGCGGAGGACACATTCCCGGTGCGATGCACCTAGAATGGCGTTCGATCCTGACGTCAACGGGCACCTTCAGGCCCGTTCCCGAGCTTCGCGCCCTACTGGCGGACGCCGGGGTCACGGCGGATAAGATGGTAACCACCTACTGCCACAGCGGCGTCCGCGCGGCCTTCGGCATCTTCGTGCTGCGGTTGCTCGGCTACCAGCGTGTGCGAGTTTACGACGCTTCGTGGTCCGAATACGGCAACGTGCTGGCCATGCCGGTGGCGAGGAGTTAGGAGTGAATCGTTTTCGTCTGTCCGAACGGGTGGCCTCATGACCCCAAGTTTTGATCTCTCATCGACCGAACCTTCCAGGTCGTGGGAAGACCAATGGCGCAAAAGTTTTCCCGAGGGCGCCACGCTCAGTGTGATTGTACCGGTCTACAACGAGCGGTATCTCGTTGTAGAGCTTCTGACCCAGCTACTCGCTGTGTCAGTGCCGGGTATCGCGCGGCTGGAAATCGTCGTCGTCGACGATGGGTCGAACGACGGCACGACGGCCGTAGTGCAGGAGTTCGCCTCGGCTCACGGCGACCGGATTCAGGTCATCGTTCAACCAAAGAACGAGGGCAAGGGCGCCGCCATCCGGACCGGAGTCGATGCGACGACCGGGGACCTTATCGTCATCCAGGATGCCGACCTCGAATACGACCCGCGAGACCTCTCGACGATGGTGCGGCCCTTTCTGGAAGACAGCGCCGACGTGGTCTACGGATCACGCTTCGCCGCAAGCAGTCCACGACGGGTTCTGTACTTCCGCCATACACTCGGCAACCGCATACTGACGTTTCTGAGCAACCTACTCACCGAACTCAATCTGACTGACGTCGAGACCTGCTACAAGATGTTCCGCGCATCGCTCCTCAAGTCGATTCCGATCCGGTCGAACGATTTCGCGTTCGAGATCGAGATCACGGCGAAAATCGCCAAGCGTCACTGTCGAGTTTACGAAGTCCCGATCAGCTATCGGGGCCGCACTTACGGCGAAGGTAAAAAGATCGGCTGGGTGGACGGGTTCATTGCGCTATTTGCGATACTGCGGTTCTGGCTCGTGGACGACCTCTACAAGGAGGACGGCTTCGGAGGCCGGATTCTGCACCGGCTCGAGCGCGCGCAGCGGTTCCATGGGTGGCTCGCCGATGCGGTGCGCCCCTGGCTCGGCGCCCAGGTGCTAGAAATCGGGGCAAGCATCGGTAATATCACCCAGCAGCTCATTCCCCGTGATCACTACGTCGCCAGCGACATCAACAAGAGCTACCTGAGCTATCTCCGGACCCTAGCGGCGGCCAAACCCTATCTGGACGTCGAATACATCGACCTCGAGGTCCCATCGTCGTTCGATGGTTCCGAGGCACGTTTCGACACCGCGCTCTGCCTCAACTTACTGGCGCAGGTGGACGATCCGATGGTCGCACTGCATAATCTCGCTCGAGCTCTCAAACCGGGCGGTCGAGTCGTGTTATACGTGCCCCAAGGGCAGATGTTGTTCTCCAGGATCGACGAGGACTTGGGACACCGATGTCGATACGATCGACGGATGCTGATCCAGGAGCTTCAGGGCAGCGGATTCACGGTCGAGCATCTCCAGGACTTCAATCGCGTGGCGGCGCCGGTGTGGTGGTGGAACGGTCGGGTTCTTGGTCGGCATGACTTCAGCCGGGTGCAGCTCAAGATGTTTGACTTGCTCGTGCCAATATTCAAAAGGTTTGACCGGTTCCTACTCT
Source organism: Acidobacteria bacterium UBA823 (assembly GCA_002296225.1). Taxonomy (GTDB): domain Bacteria; phylum Acidobacteriota; class Vicinamibacteria; order Vicinamibacterales; family UBA823; genus UBA823. The sequence goes on from DBHR01000032.1 coordinate 43,950, forward strand.
GGCCAGGTCTCGGGCTCATCGCGGTGGCCCGGAAGACCGAAAAGGCCGAGTGAAATCATCAGTCTTTGGTCTCCCGTCTGTAGTAGGTGAGCCCGGGACCAAGAACTACCGACGGCAGACCAGAGACTCAACGAATCCGCCTACCGCTCGCTGACGGTGAACACCGTCATCATACCGGCTTGGAGGTGCTCGTTGATGTGGCAGTGCAGCATCCACTCGCCGGGGTTGGTCATATCGGCGAGGATGTCGACAACCGAGCCGACCGGTACGATGGCCGTGTCCTTCCAGACCAAATTCTGATTCCGCGCGCCGTCGATTGCCAGTACGAGATAACGCTGCCCGTGCAAGTGAATCGGATGGTTCATCGGGTGGAGCGTTTCAGGGTTGTTGAAAATCCTGATCTTGACCACGTCGCCGGCGGAGAAGCGCCAGTCAATATCCATGTTCTCTTTATCGGTGTCGGCGTCGCGCAGGATCCACTGGACCTGCTCGGTA
>DBHR01000032.1:44732-72179 GCA_002296225.1 Acidobacteria bacterium UBA823
ATCGGCATCACGCAGAATCCACTGAACCTGTTCGGTACTCGACAGCCAGTTCATCATCGGCATCGCATCGTTCCACTCGAGCGGCGGCGAGAATAGCCCGGCCTCAAATTCCAGGGCCCGCATGATCGGCATCGGGAGGTCCTTCACCCGCAGCGTCAGCTCAAGCTGGTGATCCGGCTCTCGCCCGAACGCATCACGGTAAGCATCGATGTCGCTGACGACATCGTCATGTTCCCGCAACGTTTCGAACTCCACTGACAAGTCCTCGGTGGCCGCCGTGTCACGCACGGTGACCCAACCGAGTGTTTTGAGCTGGTAGTAGAACTCGCCCATGAAATCGTCGATCGCTTGGATCGAGTTAGTGAGTTCAATCTCACCCGCCTCGTTAAACTGGACCTCGACCACATAGCGCTCGGCGGGTGCGATCACGACGCTGTCGACCCGCTCCTCACGCTCGAACTTGCTGACGTCGGAAGCCACGACCTTTGCACGCGCGCCCCCAAACACCATGTTGAACGTTCGGGAATTCGCCACGTTGGTGATATAGAACCTAACGACCTCACCGCGGTCAACTTCCAAGTGATAGTCGGTCGCCCCATTGACAAGCATCACGTTCCCGAACCGCCCCATGAGGGCATGACTCGCCGCCGTATCGCCCCACGGGATCGGCCCCTGCCCGTCCATGAGGATGTCGTCGAGAATGATCACTTCTTCCCGGTTCACGCGGCCGTAGTAGTCAATCTCGGGTGGCGTAACCAGCATGTTGCCGTAAAGACCGAGGTCCTGTTGAAGGTCCTCCCGCATGTGTGGGTGGTACCAGTAGATACCGGTATCGCGGAAATAGAGTTCATAGGTGAACGACTGGCCGACAAGCACCGGTGCCTGTGTGACATCGGGCACGCCGTCAAACCGGTTGTCGAGCCGCAAGCCGTGCCAGTGCACGGTTGTCGGCATCTCGATCTCGTTGGTGAAATTCACGGTGACCGTCGAGCCGCGCTCGGCCTTGATGAGCGGCCCTGGATGTTGGCCGTTGTAGCCGTACATCAGAAACGTCTTGTCGTTAATCGTGCGGCGGACGATCGACGCCACAAGGTTAAGTGTTTCACCGTCGACCATCTCAACAATTTCGCCCGGGCGCGCCTCCGGAAATCCACTTGGGTCCATATCGTCCTTGACCATGAACGGCCCGACGACCGGCACGGCACCCTCAATGCCAGGCAGCGGCGGCATCAGCGCGTCCATCGGTGGCATTCGCCACGCGACGTTGCCGTCGCCAAGAACCTCAGTTGGCCCCATGTTCATGTCGCCCATCTGATCCTGGGCTACCATCTGGCCTGCCTGTTCCATCTTCTCTAGAACCTGCTCTTCCATTGGCACGGGCATCCGGGATTGACTGGGATTCGGCGGGTGTTGCGGCTGAGCGAGCGTGTCGGACGCATCAAGGAGACAGCCAATGAGCAAGAACCCGCCGGTCCAGCAAGACACCCGACGAAGGTTCACTAGAAGCCGTACTTCAGGCAGGGTTCGTTCTCGTACGGGCCGTGGCCGGCCAAGGTGTGCATCATGCCCGAGCGAGACATCCCGCGCATGACGACAGGCCCACGCCAGCGGTCGGTCGGCTCGGCCGAGAGCTCAAGGGTGACGATCACGAGAAATTTATTCCAGTCGACTCGGCCCGAGACGGTTTGGCCCTCCTCGAGCACGCCGACCCTGATAACGTCGTCAAGGTCTGGCGCCGCCGCCCAAGCCGTGTAGACGCCGCGACGTGGCGCCTTGAGGTGGTCGACCGACAGCGACAAGTCGTAGACGTAACTACCACTCGGTGAAACGGCCACGCCGAACGGGGACCGTGCGAAAGCGATCGTTCCTGTCCCGGTGGCCCGGCCAGTGCCGGGCACACGCCGCGTTGTCACCATCTCGATACCGTAGTACTGCGACGGCAGCAACGGTGCGGAGATGATCGTGCTGCACGGCACCAAACTGCTGACCGCCCCGCTGGGCGGCGGTGCGGCCACGCCCACCGCACGCATGATACCGACTGCCAGCACCACGGCCCACGCGATCCTCATCGCCTGGCTCCGGAGCTCTCAGCCGGCATCTCACCCAAAGTCTCGTCCCATTTCTGTGCACTCGAAATGTCTGGCATCCCCCAATCAGCGCCGTTCCAGCCAGAAAAACCTTCCATTTCGAACGCCCAGAAGCCAGTCGTCATGTCGCTAACAACGATCAGGCCGTCTGCGTTACGCACGTCAACACCGAACGCACCGTTGAACTGTGAGTAACGGACCTTGTTCGGCGGACCGGTATAAGTGTCGTAGTAGCCAACTGTGACCGGGTTCTCTACATCCATCAGGCTAAAGACCTGTAGGCCGTCAAGGTAACCTGATACAAAGACGTAGGGCCAGCGGACCTCGTGGTTGTGCACCAGATGGCGCCAGTCGGCTGTCCAGGCAGAAATCGGGCTGCGGATATTCTTGATTTCGCCCTCAAACGCCGGCTCGAGATCGAAGATCCGGATCGGCGCGTACTGATACTCCGTCTCCGCCACGACATAGCGGCCATCTGACGTCGGCGTGAACGTGTGACCGGAGCGGACGCCACTGATCCCGGTCAGCGTGACGAGCAGCTCGGGCTCTTCCAAGTCAGTAATGTTATAGACGTAGTACCCACCCGTGCCGCCACCATAGAACCGGTCCTCGCCGCTGTCGGGATGATAGCCCGCGTAGAAGTCGTGATACCCGCGGCGGGCAGTTGAATCGGGCACCGGAATCTTCGCGACGAGCGCGTCATCCATGAAGCCGTCGACGATGTAGCCTAGGTCATACACGTGTGCGAACGGGCCCGACACCGTCGTCATCAAGAGTACGCGGCCGTTACTATGCTTGTAGATGAAGATGTTGTGGAACCCGCCCGGCGTGTCGGGCGAACGGATCCGTGCCACTTCTCTCACGCTAGCCGGGTCGGGCAACCCGGTCACGTCGAGCACGACGCCACCCAGGTCGCGATCGGGGCCGCCCTGACGGAACTGGAGCGACTGCACGACGTAGTAGCGCTCATTCCACTTAAAGTGCTTCACGTCCATGCCGCCCGTGCCGAGATGCAGATCCTGGTTTTCAATCCGCCACGAGTACACCCGTTCTGGGTTCGTCGGATCGTGCAGGTCGATGATGTCGATCCCCTTGTCGCCCTCGAAGCCGTAGACCATGCGGCCGACATAAGCATAGGGTCGGTCGAGCTCCTGTTCGATGTCGATGTCCGACACGCTCAGGCGCGGACCCAGCGGCAGGTGCGACAGCACAGTGATGTTGTCGCTCCCAGGTTTCTCGGCCGTCCACTGCGCGCTGACATCGCGGGCGGGGAGGAGCACGACCAGCGCCATCCCGGCCACGGTGACGGACCAGACAAACTTGCTGCGGATAGTCATAAGGCTCCCTCGCTGGAACTCTGTCGAGGCCAGACCCTACTGGACGGGCGTGGCCTGAGATTTCATGACGACACTCATTCTACAGTAACGACCTATTCATTAGGTTCAAGGAGGGACCGAGGCCAAGCTGCCACAAGGTGCTACGTGGAAATCTGTCTCATTTTCGGACCGAAGGGGAACCTGAGGGGCGTTGAGTTCCCCCTCAGTGCTTCATCGCATACATACAGGATATTGACCCCAACGCTGTAAGCGTCGACCGAGAAGCATTGGAAGTGCTCGGCGTCTTCGCCAGAACTTGCAACTTGGAACCGAGAACCTCGCGTCCTACGTCCCGCTACCGGGATAATGCTCGATCGGCGTCCGGAGGATACCGATTCCCTCGATCTCGATCTCAACGACATCACCGGCCTTGAGGAACTCTCCCCGCTCCATGCCCGTGCCCGAAGGTGTTCCGGTGGCAATCACATCACCCGGATAGAGCGTCAGGATCGATGTGGTAAACGCAATTAGGTGCTCCTGAGACCAGATGAGGTCCGCCGTCGTTTGATCCTGCATCAGCTCGCCGTTGACCCGCGTGGTCAGGCGGAGGTTGGCGTGATCTGGGATGAACTCCTTCGGTACGATGAACGGACCGAACGGCGCGCCCCGATTCGTACTCTTGCCATCAAACCAATTCACACCCGGGAACATCGACACCTCGCGGCGGGTCGAACCACCGCGGTCGCTCACGTCGTACATGAGGCTGTAGCCGAACACGTAGTCGTTGGCCTCCTCAGCCGACACCAGATAAGCCGGCTTACCGATAATCACGGCCATCTCGCCTTCCCAGTCGATTCGCTCGCGGCCGGGCGGAATGTAGTAGGGCTCGCCCGGATCGATGATGCACGAACGCGGTGACTTCGCGAACATGACCGGTGCATCGCGGGCCGGATCGATCTCGGCGATGCGTGACGGGTCGAAGCCACCGCGACCACCGCCAGACTCCGCGTCATCCGTCGCGCCAGAAATGCCATCGGCACCGTCGGAAATTTCTCCGCTCGGCGCAGCGGCCATGCCCTCGGCGTGGGCCTTGTAGTTCGCCGCGGCCGCCAGAACATTCCACGGATATTTAATCGGCGCTGTGATCCTCACCGCATTAACGGCGTGCACGAACGGCAGCGTCGCGTCGGCGCCGTCCTGGAAATAATTGGCAATCTGATACAACCGCGGTGCAGCCGTGTCGTAGGCTTCGATTAACGCGCGCATCTCGCCGGGTAGCACGATTGCGCTGAGCCCTGCCTCCGCCACGAGATGTCCACTGGCGCCATTCAACTCAAGAATCTGTTCGCCTAGCACCAAACCGACAGTCGTGCCTTCTCCACCCGTGAACCCGAACGTCGCCAACTTGAACGGCGTATCGGGCGCATCGGAGATCTGTACTGTCGTCGACGTACAAGCCGACACAAACACGAACGACACCGCCAAGAACAACCTGGGAAGGCGGGCCCTCATTAAAGTGGCGTGCGCGATCATTAGCTACTCCTCATTCATCCTGTTTCCAATATCGCTATTCATTCGGTTTAGAATCTGAGTAACCGGAAGGTGAATAATACAGCGACTAGGGCAGGGTTACGATTCCCGCGAGGCCTCGTTCTTCAAGCGTCTGGTTGAAGCTAGCGAGCTCACCTGCGCGGATATCGTCCATTTGCAGTTCGTAGGTGTCAAGTAGCTCCTTGTAGTTCTCGAAAACCTCGCGTTGCTGTGTCGTCGGCGGGAAGTCCGTCTGTCCGACGTATCCGGCAAGGCTACTCAGCTTCGCCAACAGTTGGCGAGGCCAACGAATCGAATCCTGGCGTGCCGAGCCACCCGATAATCGCTGATCGCTGAGCTTCATCTCGATGGCAAGCAACCGCTCGTCCAGTGACCGGGCCGCAGCGTGGATTAGATCGGCGTCAGGATGGTTCTGCACCCGCCGACCAACGTCGTTAAGTTGCTCACGGCTCGAGTCGATCTCATTAATGAGCGCGACAGCGTCATTCAACACATCACGGAGTTCGAACAGTAACTCCATTTGCGCTTGAATCTCCGCCTCGGAACCGGCCGAGTGCGGGTCCTTGAGCACCGTAAGCAAGCGAACAAGCTCGACGTCGCCCAGCGTAAGCTTGACAGTGTACTCGCCAGGCGGCGCAAGCACGGCAACACGGCTGCCATCACCGACCGGCCGAAATCCGGACTCGGGATCGGCCCGCACGTGCGCATGCTCAAAGGCCGGCATTCGCAGCTTTGGCTCATCTGTCTGGTCGTAGCGGAGATCCCAATGGACACGATTGATGCCCGCTACTGTCGGTAGCTCAGACAGCGTTCGCACCACTTCCCCATTGGCCTCGAAAATCATGACGCTCAGGTTGTTGTCATCACCAAGCTCATCCGGCAGGTAGTAGTGCAGCGCGGCACCGTAGGTCGGGTTGGTGCCGGCCGCCGAATCCTCAGGCTGACTCATAGTGCTCTCTCGGTTGCGGAAGCGGTAGGCCGACCGGGGCTCGAACAGATGCGCATCGGAATCGAGCACGTCCGAGGTCAGTTGCTGCAGCGGGGTGATGTCATCGAGAATCCAGAAGCCGCGCCCATACGTGCCGACCACCAAGTCATTAAAATGCGGTTGAATCGTTAGCCAATGCGCTGGCGCGTGGGGCAGGTTGGTCTGCAGTGGCAGCCACCGGTCACCGTCGTCGAACGATACATAGACCGCGTTTTCAGTGCCCGCGTAGAGCAATCCCGGCCTGACGGGGTCCTCACGGACAACGTGAACGCTGCTAAAGACACTGACCGGAATCCCGCTGCTGAGCCGCCTCCAACTCCCGCCATAGTCGGACGTTTTGTAGATGTATGGGTCGAAATCGTTCACCTGATGAAAGTCGACGCTGATATACGCGGTGCCGGCAGTGTGACTCGACGGTTCGACGTTGCTAACCGTGCCCCACGCCGGCAGGTCGGGAATGTTGCCGGTCACGTTGTCCCAACGTTCACCGCCATCGCGCGTCACGTGAACCAGTCCGTCGTTCGACCCGACCCAGATCAGCCCCTCCTCAAGTGACGACTCAGCAATGGCGAACAGTACTGCAGCATAGGTCGGACTAACGTCCTCGGCCGTCAGGCCACCCGTTTTCTGCTGTTTACTTTTGTCGTTGGTCGTTAGGTCAGGGCTGATCCTCCGCCAACTGTGCCCTCCATCAGTCGTCATGTGCACATACTGGCTACCGACGTACACCCGGTTGTGGTCATGCGGCGAAATGGCGACCGGGAAGGTCCACTGAAAGCGGTATGGGACGTCTGCTGCCGCCCACCCTTCAGGATTATCCGGCCAGACGCTGACGTTGCGCGCGTGCCCGGTCTCGAGGTTATAGCGCTCCAGGATGCTGTCGTAACACCCAGACCAAACGATGTTGTTTTCGACGGGATCGGGAATGGCGAAACCAGACTCGCAGCCACCCACCGAATGCATGAGTCCGATCGGGATACCGTTTGACTGGAGGCTGTTGCTCGGCACGCGCGCTGACGGACCGTCCTGACGATTGCCGTAGACGTAGTAGGGAATTTGGTTGTCAGTGTAGGCGTGGTACATCTGAGCAATCGGAAGGCGCGGCCGCCACCAGCTCCGCCCGTGGGTCGTCGAGATCGACACACCGCCGTCATGGCCGACGATCATCCGGTCGGGTTGTAGAGGATCGATCCACATGTCGTGGTTATCGCCGCCGGCCGTGCCGCGCTCAATCGTCATTCCGCCATCGAGCGAGACCGAGTGGCGGGTGGACAGAAAGTGGATCTCATCACGATCGTCCGGCGCGACCGCGGCCCGCGTATAGTAGAGTGGCCGCTGCGCGAGCGTATGATCTGCGTTCACCATCCGCCACTGGCTCCCTCCGTCGTCCGACCGCCACAGTACGCCTTGGTGATCGGCCAGTTCCGCATAGTCCGCGTTCGAGTTCGTTTCGATGAGCGCGTAGACACGGTTCGAGTCGTCGGGTGTCATCGCCAGACCGATCTTGCCAATTGGCTTGTCGGGGAGGCCGCTACCGACCAGCTCTTCCCAGGTCTGGCCACTGTCGCGCGAGGTCCAAAGACCGCTGCCAGGCCCCCCGCTCTGACGGCCCCACGTCTGAATGGCCAACTGCCACATGCCGGCAAACAGAATCCGTGGATTGTTGGGGTCCATGACGATGTCTGAGGCGCCGGTATTTTCATCGACGAACAATACGTGCTCCCAAGTCTCACCACCGTTAGTTGTGCGAAAGACCCCGCGCTCCTGCTGTGGTCCGTAACCATGCCCCATAGCCGCAGCGAAGACGAGGTCAGGGGACGTCGGGTGGATGACAATCCGACCGATGCGGCCCGTCGCGTCCAGCCCCATGTGCCGCCACGTCTTACCGGCATCGGTCGACTTATAGATGCCGTTGCCGTGCGAAATATTGCTACGAATGAACGTCTCGCCGGTGCCTGCCCAGACAACGTTCGGATTCACCGGGTCAATAGCTAGGGAACCGATCGACGCTGCCGGCTGGTCATCGAAGACCGGTTCCCAGTGGATACCGCCGTCCACCGACTTAAAAATCCCGCCAGAAGCAGCACCGATGTAATAGATGTTGAGATTTCCTGGAACGCCAGTCACAGCGCTGACACGGTTGCCGACCGGGCCGATGTGTCGATACTCAAGGGCAGCGAAGAGCTTCGGGTTAATGTCGCCTGGCAACTGTGCGACCACCCACGGCGCACCGAGATGCCCCAACACGACAACAAGAGCGACCGATCGAAAGAACGATACTGTGCGCGGCATTGAACTTCTCCAGATCAAAATGGCTGTGAGCCACTTACTATACCCGGTGTCCCGAACGTTTTATGTGTCTCCAAGCTAAGCCTTATCAAGCGCTTAACGGCACCTTCGTTAACCGGTGAACAACTCACCTGTGACCCGAAGACCGTCTCCCCCGGCTAGCATCCCGCGGCCCAACCGGACGAGATGCGCTGGATCGAGTCGGCAGGGTCTACGACCTTCAGTTGACCCGCCTCCGTGACATAGCGGATGCTGTGACATCATGCGTCGCACTGCACTGACGGTCGCTTGCCTGCTGTTCGTCACTTTCCCGCTCGGCGCGCAGTCCGACCCGCCGAGGCTCATCGTCCTGGTGGTGGTCGATCAGATGCGAGCCGATTATATCGGTCGGTTCCAGCATCAGTGGACGTCTGGTCTGCAGCGGCTGCTCGATGACGGTGCCTGGTTCCGCCAGGCGGCGTATCCCTACTTCCAGACCAACACGTGCGTTGGGCACGCCACCATCTCGACCGGTAGCCTGCCAGAGGCCCATGGCATCATCGGCAACAATTGGTACGACCGCGATGAAGGCCGCCTCCGCGCCTGCGCCGACGATGCCAACTCGCTGCTCGTGAGTTACGGCGACCCGGTTGAGGCCGCGCTCGGTCCTGGTAGCTTGATGATGCCGACCCTCAGCGACGAGTTACGCACGCAGGCTGCAGCGCGAGTCGTAAGCCTCTCGATGAAACCAAGGGTAGCGGTCATGCTAGCCGGCCAGAGAGCTGACGCCGCGCTCTGGAGGCAAGACACCGCCTGGGTCACGTCGACCGCTTACGCTCGTGAACCGGTCGCATTCGTCGAACGGTTCCTGAGCGCCAATCCGGTGGACGACGACCTGGGTAAGATCTGGGCCCGCACGCTACCCGAAGATGCATATCTGTTTGCCGGCGCCGTCGAAGCAAGCCGTCCATTCGAAGGGTGGACCGCTGGGTTGCCACACGCGCTGGTCGGTCGTGGCGATACGCCCGACCTGCTCTTCTACCAAAAGTGGATGGCCAGTCCCTGGTCGAACGACTACCTCGGCCGCTTGGCAACCGAGGCCGTCGTCGCGCTAGATCTCGGCCAACGGCAGGCAACCGATTACCTCGCCCTTGGTCTCTCGGCGCTCGATTGGGCGGGCCATCGGTTCGGGCCGCGCAGTCACGAAGTGCAGGACGTCCTCATCCAGTTGGACCGTATGCTCGGTCGTCTCTTCGCCGACCTAGACACCATCGTCGGCTCTGAGCGCTACCTCGTCGCGCTGACGGCTGATCACGGTGTGATGCCGATTCCGGAACACCGGTCACGCCTGGCGGATGCCGGTCGACTCTCGGCCCAGCAGATCGTCAACGCGGCCGAAACAGCCGTGCGTGCGGAGCTCGGACCCGGCCAGTATGTCGCCAGATTCGAAGAGCAAGACTTTTACTTCGAGCCTGGCATCTACGCCAGGCTCCTGGCCCAGCCGGATGCGCTCAAGCGCGTCACTGACGCCATCCAAGCGGTGGAAGGTGTGGCCAAGGTCTACCGTGGGGACACGATTCCGGGACGACGCGACACAGGAGATATGGTTGAACGTGCCTTGGCCCGAAACTATTACCTGGGCCGGAGTGGGGACCTCTTGGTCGTACCGCGGCCCTACTGGACTACCTCCACCAACGCCGCCGGTCATGGTACGAGCTATGGCTACGACAACAGGGTGCCGATCTTGATGATGGGCAAATGGATCGTTGCCGGCCACTATTTGGCCAAAGTCACCCCGGCTGACATCGCACCAACGCTGGCGGAAATTGCCGGCATCACGCTCGCGCGCACTGATGGCCGCATCCTTATCGAAGCGCTCGGCGGTCTGTAGTCGCCATATCGAATAGCTGGCCTCTAGTCGGCGGTCTTACCTTTGCAGATGAACTTCGAGAATGGACTAGACTTCGCGCGGACGCAGGACGCGGCGGACCCCCTATCGTCATTCCGTGCTCGCTTCACCATCCCAAAGCGGCCCGATGGTACTGACCTCATCTACCTATGTGGGAACTCCCTAGGATTGCAGCCGAAGGCGGCCATCGCGCTGGTCCATGAAGAGCTGGAGGCCTGGGGCACAATGGCGGTAGGCGCGCACTTCGCAGCGCGACGACCATGGGTATCCTATCCGGATCACCTAGCACCAGCTGCGGCTGCGCTTGTCGGCGCCAACCCGAGCGAAGTGGTAGCCATGAATACGCTCACCGTCAATCTGCACCTCATGATGGTGAGTTTCTATCGGCCCACGGCGGCCCGGCACAAGGTGCTGATCGAACGGCCGGCTTTCCCGTCGGATCGATACGCCGTCGAATCACAGATCCGTTTTCACGGCTTCGACCCGACTGCATCGCTGATCGAGGTCGGCCCACGTCATGACGAATCCACTATCCGAATGGAAGACCTCGAGGCGTGTATCCGCGCTGAAGGTTCAACGATCGCGCTCCTCCTGCTGCCCGGCGTAAATTACTACAACGGTCAGGTGTTCGACATGGCGGAGCTTGTCCGTCTCGGCCATGCAAAGGGCTGTATGGTCGGATTCGATCTGGCGCACGCCGTGGGAAACATCTCGCTTCGGTTGCACGACTGGAACACGGATTTCGCCGTGTGGTGCACATACAAATACCTCAACGGAGGTCCGGGCTCGATTGCTGGCTGCTTCGTGCACGAACGGCACCGCGACTGGGTCGACAAGCCGAGATTAGCAGGATGGTGGGGACATGATAAGGCCTCGCGGTTCCAGATGGGCCGTGACTTCAATCCAATTCCTGGCGCTGAAGGATGGCAGGTGAGTAATGCGCCGATCCTGTCAATGGCGCCGGTACTAGCGTCACTGGGCGTCTTCGAGGAGGCGGGCATGCGGACGCTCACAGCGAAGTCCGACCGTCTGACGTCGTACTTGGCTTACCTAGTGCGCGAGGAACTCGGTGCCAGCGTTGAGATCCTCACGCCGTCGGACTCCGCGCAACGAGGCTGTCAGCTCTCGCTGCGCGTTTTGGGCACACGTGCGGACCAGCGCAGGGTCTTCGAGGCCCTAGAGACGCACGGGGTCGTCTGTGACTGGCGAGAGCCGGATGTGATCCGCGCGGCACCGGTGCCGCTCTATAACCGTTTCGAGGATGTCTTTGAGTTCGTAGGCGTCTTGAAACGAGCGTTGGCGTCGAACGCCTAGAGGACAGGACGCACGCACGGAAACGAGCATCAGGAGTCGGATCGTCTGGCCTGCTTCGACTCGACCGGTCGAAGCGCCTAGTCCGCGATGTCGGTAAGAAGCTGGTGGATCCGCTCGAGGCCGCCACGGAGATAATCGGCCGGCAAACCAAAACTAATCCGCAAGTGTTGATCGACGTTGAAGTGATCGCCGGGCGCAACGAGCGCATTCTTTTCCTTGATCAACCGTTCGACGAATGTTGTTGAGTTTACGTCCAGCGCATAGCGTGGGAACGCGATTGCTGCGGCCCCGGGCGGAACGATCGATAGCAGGTCGCCGTGCGAACGCAGCCACTCCTCGAAAATTGGGTAGCCGCGCCGAATGTAGTCGCGCGTCCGTTGAAGAAGCTTCGGCCTCACCTCGGGTGACAGGGCGATCGCCGCGAGTTGGTTCGAGAGCGTCGCCACGCTGATCGTCGTGTACTCGTGACGCGCCCACGCTTTGTCAACCTCGGCGGGCGGCCCAACGATCCACCCCACCCGCAGTCCTGGCAAACCGTAGGCCTTGCTCACGCTGTTGTTGGCGAACAGTTTGTCGTAGCGCCCCCAGAATGATGGGGTCTCCTCGTCAGTCAGACGCTCGGCCCCGCTATACACCTCATCGGCCAGTAGCCACGCACCGACCCGATCCGCCGCCGCGACGACGGCGTCCATCTCGCCGGACGACATGATGTGACCGGTTGGGTTGTTCGGATTGCAAACAGCAACCAGCTTCGTGCGATCCGTAACAGCCCGGGCGAGTGAATCAACATCGAGCGCCCATCCCTGCTCACTTGCTAAGTCGAACGTCCGGACCACCATTCCGAGGTTCTGGGCCGCGCCCCAAACCTGCAGATAGTTCGGCGCCATAACGGCGATCTCGTCACCCGGTTCGAGTAATGTCTGCAACGAAATGAAGTTAGCCTCGATGCACCCGACCGTGACTAAGACGTTCTCCGGTGTCGCGCCGGGATAAAGCGCGGCGATCCGCTCGCGCAGCTCGGGTATGCCGTTGGCCTGTGAGTAGACGAACTCGGTCGAGAGGAGCTGGTCGACCTGCGCCGGGTCAGGAACCAAGTCGCGCACCGTCGCCGGATGCACCCCACTCTCCGACAGATTGTAGTCAACCTGGTTCTCCCATTTCGACATCATTCGTTCCATGACGAACGGCTGGAATTTCGACATTCAGTGCACTCCTGATGGGCCGTGACTCTAGGTGTTGATGCTTGCCAGTCCCTACCGTTGCCGCGTCATCCGCTGCGCTACTTCCGCGCAGCCAACGCCTGCCGACTCCACCCAATGTATTCGATCTGCTCCACATCGGTCGGCGCATTGCCTGCACCAGCCTGCCACGCAGCCCTTGCGGCGGCACCTCATCCCAATGCCTCATCGGGGTAAGGCTGGTAGGTCGGAATAACGATCTCTTCCTCCCAAGCGCGCACCCGCTCCTGAGCGGCAGCGGGTAACGCGAAGGCGGCGATAAGAACCGTAACGATGAGTAAGTGGGCTCTCATGGCGGGGATTATAGTTGGTCTCTGGTCGCTAAACGGTAGAATCAACCTGACTCGCAGTTACAGGAGACTCCTATGCGCTCGCCTTCACTCCGGCTGTCACTCAGCCTTGGCGTCTGGATTGCCTGCGTGGCGGCCCCAACACCGTCGTCCGGCCAGACAACCCACGAATTCAAGGCTACCACCTACTACAATACGTTCTCGTTCGCTCATCCGCCGGCCCTGCGGATCAACCCGGGCGACCGCGTCGTGACGAAGACTATTGACGCGCGGGGCGCCGACGAGAACGGCATCAAGGTCGCGCCGGGTCCAAATCCGCAAATCGGACCGTTCTACGTTGAAGGGGCCGAGCCAGGCGACGTTCTCGTCGTGCGGCTCGAGAAAATCGAACCAAACCGCGACAGCGCGTTCTCAAGTTCGGTCCTGGCGCCTTACGCCGCGGATCCATCGTTCCTCCGTTACGAAGCGCTTGACCAGCAACAAACCGAAACCTGGGAGCTCGACCGCGTCGAACGTGTGGCACGACCGACGACGACGGCGTTCCGGCAGCAGGGGATTGAGATCCCGTTCCGTCCGATGCTCGGCTGTATCGGGGTCGCGCCGCCGCGGAAGGAAGCTGTCTGGACCGCAACGCCAGGTGAATTCGGTGGCAACCTCGATTATTTTGGAATGATCGCGGGCACAACCGTCATGCTGCCGGTTGCAGAACCAGGCGCGCTACTGTTCATCGGTGACGGTCATGCGCGGCAGGGAGAAGGCGAGGTCGTCGGCAACGCCCTTGAGGTCTCGATGGACGTGGAATTCTCAGTCGACCTGATCAAGGACAAGGAGATCGGCTGGCCGCGAATCGAAACCGACGAGTACATTATCGTGCTCGGCAGCGCGCGTCCGCTGTTACAGGCGCTTCAGCACGCCACGACCGAACTCCAGCGCTGGCTTATGACTGACTACGGCTATGACGAGCGCGGCTCGTCACTGCTGATGGGCCATGCGCTGGAATACGAGGTCGTCCAGGTCGTCGACCCACATTTCACGATCGCGGCCAAGATGTCGAAGGAGTTCTTGCGGTAAAGCGTGACTGCCATGAGTCCCCGGTCTTCTGCTTGAGACCAGAGGCTAGGAGTGGTTCGGAGGAGCTAACTCACGGCCTCTAGGTGCGTCTGACACTTCGAAATAAACTCCCTCTGTTCGTCGTTCAGTGGTGCCCCGTCAGCGCCGGCTTGCCAGGTCACGCGCGCATCGGCAGCACGGCCGAGCGCAGCCAACGCGTGGCCTTTCCAGTATAGAGCCCGAGCCTCGCGCGGCTGCGACGGGCGCCCGACGTGCAGGTGCTCGGGATAGGTCACCGCCGCCTCAAAATCCTCAAGGGCCAGCATCGGGTCACCATCCTTCAGCCGTTTGCGACCTCGCTCAAGGTGGGCATCAACAAAGACGAGCCAGTTGTCGATATCTCCCTCCCAGTTCCAGTAGGTCGCGGCGTCCAGCACCGCCAGCGCCTCGTCAAATTGCCGTTCGCAAAGATAGGCACGCGCTAGCACCGTCGTAACATCGCTCCGTCGCGACGGCGCCGGGGACATGCTTTCCAAGAGCACAATCGCCTCCGGACACCTCCCGAGAGCGAGCAGCACGTTCGCAAGATCGCGATGCGCCACCTGGTCGGACGGCCGGGCTGCAACAGCCTCACGGAGCCAAGCAGCTGCGTCGCTCAACGTGCCTTGCCGCTTCCAGGCATCAATCCCGAGATTTCTGAACGCCACGCTCAGCGTGCGATCGCGACGCCCAGCTTGTGTCCAATGCTGCACGGCGTCATCGAGACGACCTAGCCCGGCTAGCAAACTACCAAGATACAGATGGGCCGACGCATCATTGGGGTATCGTGCGATTGCGTATTCAAAGATGGGCAGGGCATCGACCTGCGAGGGAAAGACGTAATCCCCGCGCGTCGCCCGCGCACGGCACAGCCAGTCTGCCGCCATGTCGTCGTCGCCTGCACGTGACGTGTAATACGCGACGTGGTACAGCGGCAACGGGCGCACGGCTTGATCCGGGACGCCCTCGATGAGCGTCGCGCGTAACATGGCGGACGCATCATCGAAACACCCAAGGTCGGCGAGGCACAACCCGAGCTCCAAGCAGGTGAACTCCGGTTCGCCGACAAAGGCGCGTACCTCGACGGCGAATCGGGCCCAACCACCGCCGCTCGCCATGGCCACGACGGCGCGCGGCACCAGTCGAGTAGTTCCACCGGCTATCGCTTCCTCCGCCAAGCGTTTCGCACGAACTGACTCGCCCGCGAAATGTGCCGCTAGGATCATCCACTCGAACAGGCGAACTCGGTCGGTCTCGGCAGCTTCATACGCCGTCGTGAGCGCGGCAAGCGCTTCCTGGAACGCACCCTGCCGCATCTTCGCGCGGGCGACCACGCCCAGTCCTAGCGGCTCGGTGCCCTTCCGGGCCGCGGCCTCGGTCCCGCATTTGAGCGCGTCGGCGACGCGATCCTGCCTGAGCCGGACAACGCCCAGCGCATGCCACGCCGCTCCGTCATCCGGGCTGTTTGCCAGGGCACGCGTCAGCCGCTCGCTCGCCATCTCGTAAACACCTGCCTGCCCCTCCAGCTTCGCTAGGGACACAAGCGCCCCGGCATGCGAAGACTCCTCCGCCAACGCCCGCCGGTACCACTCACGGGCCTTGACGCGGTCCATCAATCGCTCGAACGCCGCGCCGCGGACGTGCATCTCGTCGGCGCCCTTCGGCTCGGACCACTCGCGACTCAACTCTGCCGGAATCGTTACGTCCGGAATCTCCAGCGGCGACCGGTACTCGGCGAGTAACGTGCCATCCGCGGCGGTGATCTTGACGTCAACCGAACTCCCCGCCTCCAGACTCAAACCGATCTGCTCCACGCGTTCCGGCGTCAGGTCCACGCGACCGGCGAACAGCGCGGCGGTGCCTCGCCGAAGCTCGACCCGCGCGCCAGCGTGCGCTGCGGTCACAGCAAGCCGGAATTGAACCTGCCCATCGGCGTCGGCGCGCTCGATCGCAACGTCCCTGGTCGCGTACTCAAAACCTGTTCCAAGGTCAGCCACGGGATACCACCATTCCTGCCAAGCGATTTCCTGGCCAGGACCGAGGATGCCGTAGTCAGTTTGTGTCCGGAGGGGGCCACTCTGGACCTCTATGTAGGGACCTGAATCATCGGCGAGCGCCGTCTGACTCATCCGTCCAGCGTCTGAGTGTCCCCACGTCCACGCCTTCTTGCCAGGCACGACACGATGATCGGCGCACTGCACCAAACCGTAGTCGTCTCCTACGTCGTAGACACCGAAGAAATCGAACGGGCATGCGTAGGCGAACACCGGCGTCGCATCGGGATAGTTTCTCAGCCAGCGCAAGTCCCGTCCGGCGGCGATCGGCCACGGGAAAAAGCGGTCGTGATCGCTCGCGGCTTTCATCGGGTAGCAGAAACGCGTCTTGGGTGTGTTCGGAAAGGCCGTGTTATTCCAGAAATAATAAGAATGAAAGCCGTCGGTCGGATTGAAGATGACAATGCGCTCTTCCAGATACGCTCGGCCCGGGCGCAGCGTGAACCGCACCTCCCACCCCGTGCGGAAGTTCATCTCCGTATAGCCGATGATGAACGAGGCTGAGCCGTCCGGATGCTCAACCGTCACGACGTCGACCGGGGAGTAACTCGTCACTGTGTGGCTCTGTGGGCCCCGATTCCACTCGATACCACCCGAAAACCAAGCACCACGCAACGCAATCAGGCCGGGTTTAATCACGCTATTCCGGTAGAACATTTCGCGGTCACGGGTTTTGTCGTAGACCGAGAGGATCCGCCCACCCAGCGCAGGAATGCACATCGCCCTGAAGTACTCGTTCTCAAGGAAGAGCGCTCGATAGGACTGGTCCACCTTCGTCCGCGAGAGGTGATCCTGCATCGTGTACGGGTAGATGAGGGTGCCCTCAAGTTCGAAGAACCGAGGATTTACATCGTCTGGATGCAGCGGATACGTGGGAATGACGACTTGACCGGCCCAGGTTTTAACCAGAGACATGTTCGTGAAAACGTTCTCGCAATTAGCGGCTCGGCTATTTCACTACCTTCGCATCTCGCAGTCGGGCGATTTCGGCGTCGTCATATCCCGCCTCACGAAGAACCGCGTCGGTGTGCTGACCGAGGAGCGGCGCCGGGCGGGCGGGCGTGACGGGCGTTTCTGACAATTTGATCGGCGAGCCTAGTGTCTTGATGGTCCCAAGGGTTGGGTGTTCGGTCTCTACGACCATCTCGCGCGCCTGAATCTGCGGATCCCTCACAACAGCCGCGTAGTCGTTAATCGGCCCGCAAGGAATGTCATGCGCATCGAACAGATCAAGCCAATGCCGGCAGGATTGCGTCTCTGTAATGGCCTCGATCTGTCGCGCCAAGACCGCCCGGTTCCGGACACGGGCGGTGTCATCAGCGTAGTCGGGGTCGTCGGCCCAAGAAGCATGACCAAGCAGATCGCACACCCGTCGAAAGATTCGATCATTGGCACCGCCGAGCGTGATGTGCCCGTCCGCACATCGGATCGCCTGGTACGGCGCGCTCATCCGATGCGCCGAACCGAGCGGACCCGGCACGCCCCCGTCCGAAAAATACTCCGTCGCTTCCCAGACCGATAGAGCCACACCCGCCTCGACAAGCGATGTATCGATGTGTTGGCCGCGACCGGTCCGCGCGTCTCGGTAATGCAGAGCCGCCAGGATGCCTGACACCGCGAAGAGCGCTGCGCCGAGGTCAGTGATCGGCACGCCGGCCTTCACCGGTGCCCGGCCCAACTCACCGGTCACCGAGATGATGCCGGAAACACCCTGAGCAACTAGATCGAAGCCTCCGCGGCTGGCCTTCGGCCCGGTCTGCCCATATCCGGAAATGGAGGCATAGACCAGCCGCGGATTGAGATGTGCGAGCCGCGGATAGCCCAGGCCGAGCTTGGCCATAACGCCGGGACGGAAGTTCTCGACAAGGACGTCGGCAGACGTCGCCAGACGCTCCAAGACACCCCGACCCTCGGCTGACTTGAGGTCAATGACCACCCCCCGCTTCCCACGATTAACCGCATTGAAGCTGGGGCTGTCGGCGCCGCTCGCCCCGGCCATTCGCCGCGAAGAATCGCCCGCGGGCGGTTCGACCTTGATTACATCGGCACCCATGTCGCACAGTAGCATCGCGCAGTACGGCCCGGCCATCACTTGCGTGACGTCGAGGACTCGAATGTCGGCAAGGGCGCCGTGACTGGGCATTGCTAATACTCTAACCTCAGGAGCCGTTCACCGTGCCCAAACCCCACACGACCTTCGAAACAACCGGTCCGCTGGCAACGTTGACCTTCAACCGGCCCGATGTGCGGAACGCAATGACGTGGGAGATGTATCAGGCGCTGGTCGACGCGTGCAAGGCCGTCGACGCCACTGAGGACGTCCGCACCCTGGTTCTTAAAGGCGCCGGCGGCCAAGCGTTCGTCGCTGGTACCGACATCGGCCAGTTCCAGGAGTTTAAATCGCCGGGCGACGGCATCGCCTACGAGCGCCGGCTCGACGAGGTGCTGGAGCGCCTCGAAAAGGTGACGAAGCCAACCATCGCCCAAATCGAAGGCGTGGCAACTGGAGGCGGCTGCGCGATTGCCTTGGCGTGCGACCTACGCTACTGCACGCCGGAATCGCGATTCGGCATGCCAATCGCCAGGACGTTGGGCAATTGCTTGTCAGTAGCAAACCATGCCCGCCTACTCGATCTCATCGGACCGGCGCGAGTCAAGGAGATGATCTTTACGGGCCGGCTCATCAATGCAGACGAGGCCGTGGCGGTGGGTCTCGTCAACCGGGTGGTCGACGCGAACCGTCTGGACCAGGCGGTGCGCGATGTCGCGGCGGCCATCGCCGAGAACGCACCCCTGACTATTATGGCAACGAAGGAAATTGTCCGTCGGATACAAGCCAGCCGTCGACCCAACCCGGCCGATGGGCGCGATCTGATCGAACTCTGCTACACAAGCGAGGATTTTGCTGAAGGAGTAAAGGCGTTCTTAACGAAGCGGCCACCGAAATGGAAGGGGCGCTAGGACTGGATTGCACGGGTCCGGTTGCAGCCCGGCCCCACTCGCAAGCTATTCAGCAGTCTTTACGGAATTCCGATCTCGAGAACGGTGAACAGCAGATAGCAGACAGCGGCGCCAACAATGGTCATCGAGAAACCCCAGGCCATCAACTTATTGAAGAGGACGCGCGCGTCCTCGGTCTTGGGCGCAGCAGCCATGCAGAGAGCGCCGAGGGTCGAAAGAGCCGAGACGTCGACAAGATGGCCGCCTACGTTCATCGCCGATGCGATGGCAATCGGCTCGACGCCGCCTAACTGCTCGGCGAGCCCCGGCACCGTCGGCAGCATCGCCGGCAACACGACGCCAGACGTGCTGCTGTAGATCGAAATGAAGCCGGTCGAGAACGCGACAACCGCCGTCACCGAATCCGGCGTCGATATGCCGGCCAGCAACCGAGTGAAGAGGTCGAGACCGCCGGTTTCGTTCAGCAGTGAGATCAGTACGGTCACGCCGCAGACCATCATGATGACTCGCCACGGCATCAGCTTCACTGCTTTCAACTCGTCGCCCACCTTGAGCAACGAGAGCAGGACAGCGCCCGCAAACGCGCCCATCCCGATGTTCACGCCGAAGAAGATCACGCCGACGATCAACGCCACGATCACACTCATCGTCACGTAGTGGCTCCGGTCGAAGCTCCAGTCGGCCGTTTCCTCGGTACCGGCGCTGCCCGGTACTTTGATCTCACCGGTGTGGTGCCTCCCCATCAGCTTCACGCCGCCCAGCAGGAAATACGCACCAAACGCGACCACCGTGTGTGCCGCCATATTGTTGAAGTAGTTGTGCCATTCGAAACCGATGAGGCCGACGTCAGCCATAATGCTGTTGACAATGACGCCGGTGGGCGCAATCGGCGACAACGAGCCGGCGTTGGCACCATTCCCGACCATGATCGCAACCAGAAACGCTGGGATGCCGACTTGCCCCGCCACCGCCATCGCCATCGGCGCGATGATCGCGGTCGAGGCGATGTTCCCCGGGCCGACCGAGGCGAGCACGAACGCTAACACGAAGAACATCATCGGGATGATGCCTACATTGCCGCGGCAGTACAGAACGGCGCGGCGCGCAATCCGGTCGAGCGTCCCGTTCGCCTGCGCCTGTGAGAACAACAGGGTCACGCCGGCCAGCGTTAGAAATAGCCGGGTTGGAAAGCCCGCCATCACCTGATTGGCACCGATGCCTGCGTAGAGACCGACCAGCCACGCAAGCGCGATCGCGAGAAAGCCCACGTGCAGCCGCATCGTGCAGCTGACGACAATCGTGACCAGCAGAGCAAACAGCGAAATCGTTGCGACGTCCATCAAACAGAACTCCAATACTGTCGGCAGAAAAGTGCGACGAGTATACCAAGCCGTTGACGCTAGGCGACATGCGCCCTAGGGCCGTGGGGCTCGGCCGAGAGACAACGGGTGCAGCGACGTCGGGTCTCTAGGTCCACACCAGCGAGTCGAAGTACAGTGTCGTCATGCCGCCGGTGACCCGCTACGCCGTACATCCGATCGCCGAGCGCCTCGCGCGCGAGCTTGACGGCGACGTCCGGTTCGACCCGATGACGCGCGAGCTGTTCTCGACCGACGCAAGCAACTACCGGATCGTACCGACCGGAGTCGTCTTCCCGAAACACGACGATGACGTCCGGCGGATCGTCGACCTGACGGCACGCGACCAAATCGCGCTTCTGCCAAGAGGCGGAGGTACCAGTCTCGCCGGCCAGGCTGTTGGCGAGGCGGTGGTCATCGATTTTTCCAAATACATGAACCGGGTCCTCGACGTGAACATCGAGGAGGCTTGGGCGCGGGTCCAACCCGGGGTCGTCCTCGACAACTTCAACAGCTTCCTTCAATCAACCGGTTTCATGTTCGGTCCCGACGTGTCACCGTCGGCGCAGGCGACGCTCGGTGGCATGGTGGGCAACAACTCGTGCGGCTCGAGGTCGATTCGTTACGGCAAGATGGTGGATCACGTTCTCGAACTCCGCGGCGTCCTCGAAAGCGGGTCGGCGTTCACGTTCGGACAGCTGTCGGATGATGGGCTCGCGGCTTCGCTACGGCGGGACGACGAACTCGCTCGGATTATCCACGCCGTCAACGATCTGGCGGTTACCCATCACGAAGAGATCGATAAGCGGTTTCCGAAGATCCAGCGTCGCGTCGCCGGCTACAACCTCGACGAGCTCGGACTCCGGAACGGATTCAACTTGGCAGGGCTGCTCGTCGGATCGGAAGGCACACTCGCCGTCAACACCGAAGCGCGCGTGCAGCTCGTGCGAAAGCCTGCTCATGCCGTGCTCGGCGTCTGCCACTTCGACACGTTCTCGGATTCGATGCATGCCTCGGCGCCGATCACGGCGCTGGCGCCCCACGCGATTGAGCTCAGCGACAAGCTACTGATCGACCTCGCGCGCGCGTCGGCGATTCACCGCGACAAGCTCCACTTCGTCCACGGCAATCCCGAGGCGTTGCTAATCGTCGAATTCGCCGGGGAGACATTCGAACAGTTGATGAAGAAGCTCGATGAACTGTCGACTCTGATGGGCGACCTCGGATACGGCGACAACGTCGTCAGGGTGATTGAGCCTGTGCAGTGCGCGGACGTCTGGACGGTACGTAAGGCTGGCCTCGGGCTATTCGGTAGCGTGAAGGGCGACGCCAAGCCGGTCGCGTTCGTGGAGGACACCGCGGTCGCACCCGAGCAGCTGCCAGCCTTTACGGCCGCGTTCCGCGAGGTGCTCGATCGCCACAACGTCCGGGCTGCGTTTTACGGTCATGCCTCGGTCGGCTGCCTGCACGTCCGGCCCATGCTCGACCTACGGAAGGCTGACGGTGTCAGGAAATATCGGGCGATCGCCGAAGAGATCACCGAGCTGGCACTAAAATTCGGCGGCACTCACTCGGGTGAGCATGGTGAGGGCCTCGCGCGGTCGGAGTTTAACCAGCAAGTGTTTGGCGAGACGCTCTACGCCGCGTTCCGCGAAGTGAAAACAGCGTTCGACCCGCATGGCCGGATGAACCCGGGAAAGAAGGTCGATGCGCCGCCGATGGACGAGAACCTCCGCTACGGCGCCGATTATAAGACGACGTTCTCAGTACCCATCCTCGACTACGGCGAGTTTGGTGGGATGGACGCGGCGATTGAGATGTGTAACGGCAACGCCCGTTGCCGAAAATTGGAAGTCGGCACGATGTGCCCCTCCTACATGGTGACGCTCGATGAGATGCACTCAACGCGCGGCCGCGCCAATGCGCTTCGGGCGGCGATCTCAGGGGCGCTGCCGAGCGAGAGCCTGTACTCCGACGAGATGCACGAGGTGATGGACCTGTGCATCGGATGCAAGGCTTGTAAGCTCGAATGCCCGTCACACGTCGACATGGCAAAGCACAAATATGAGTTCCAAGTGGGGTATCACGCGCGCGCGGGCGTGCCGCTACGTGCACTGGTGCTCGGGCACACCCATGCCATGGCGGCGATCGGGTCGGCGCTCGCGCCGCTTTCGAATCTCGGTCGGTCGAGGCCGCTGCGATGGCTGACCAACGCTATTCTCGGTTTAGACGGTCGCCGGTCACTTCCGCGATTCCGCCGGAATACCTTCTGGCGTTGGTGGCAGCGGCGCGCTGAGTCGAGCCAGGCCGACCCAACCCGCACCGTGGTCCTCCTAGCTGACACGTTCACAAATTTCTACGAGCCCGAGGTGGCGATCGACGCAGTGCGCGTGCTCGAGACCGCCGGATACACCGTCGTCGTACCAGAACCCACGTGCTGCGGCCGACCGCAGATCTCAAAGGGGCTGCACGCGCCGGCCATCGATGCCGCGCGCGCCACTGTCCGGCAGCTGCTCCCCTTCGTCAACCGCGGCATTCCGATTCTCGGCCTCGAGCCGTCCTGCCTACTCACCTTTCGCGACGAGTATCCGAGCTTGTTGCAATCGGACGCATCGAAAGCACTGGCAGCCGGATCCTGGCTGGTAGAGGAGTTTCTTGCAAATGAAGCCGCCGCGGGACGCGTCACGCTCCCTCTTCGGTCGAACGAAACGGAGGCCCTTTTGCACGGCCATTGTCATCAGAAGGCGATCGCGACAACCCGCGCGACGCGTGCCGTCCTCGATCTGGTTCCCGGCTTGACGGTGTCGGAAATCGATTCAGGCTGCTGCGGCATGGCCGGCTCGTTCGGTTACGAAGCCGGTCACTTCGAACTCTCGGTGGCAATGGCCGAGCGCGTCCTCGCCCCGCGCATCCGGGCAGCTTCCAGTAACACGCTCATTGTCGCCAACGGGACTTCCTGCCGCCATCAGATTGCTGACGTGACGGGCCGAACGGCCGTGCACTCGGTACAAGTGCTGGCCCGCGCCCTCAACATGAACGTCTGAGCGAACATGATACGCTCGGCCACAATAGGAGCGCATTCATCGTGGCTGGAATTACCTACTCAATCGTCGCCCCGCACACGCCCAGAATGGGCATCGAGGAAAAGGCACCCGACTTTGTCCGCGCGCTCATCGACAGCCAGAAGGAGATGGGTAAAGCGATCCGCGGGACGAAACCTGACGTCCTCATCATCAACTCGGCGCACTGGGTATGCACGTTCAATTGGCATGTCACATGCCAGACCGAACACGTCGGGCGCTGCGTTGCCGACGAGGCTCCTGAACTGATCGACGGTGTGCCATACCGCTGGCGCGGCGACGCCGAGTTGGGCCGCGCGATCCTGACCGAGTTCGAGACCGACGGCATTCCGGGCGCGTCCAACGAGAGTAGGCATTTCCAGTGGGATTACGGGTCGTGGGTGCCAGCAAAGTATCTCGACCCGGACGCCGAGCTCCCAATCATCTTGATCGGCACCGTGCCCAGCTCGAACATCGACGAGTGCATAAAGGCCGGGGCAGCCATTCGCCGGGCTGCCGAACGGCTGGGACGGCGGGCGGTCTTTGCCGCTAGTTGCGCGTTCTCCCACAAACTCGTGCGGGGACCCGAGGAATGGCCAACCGAGGACCGGCGGAAGCTCGACCATAAGTTCATCGAGATGCTCACGTCGGGCCGGATTGCGGAGGCGAAGAGCTGGTTCAAGCAGTACAACGACGCAGTCGTAGGAGAAATGGGCGGACGGACCCTCGCGACGCTCCTCGGTTGTCTCGACGAGACATCGGCGCGCCCCTACATCGGGAAGCAGTATGGCCCCTACACCCAGTCGTCGGGCAGCGGGAACGCCAATGTCGCATTGTGGCAGACGTAGTTGCTGACAGCCGGTCGCCCGATCTCGAGTGCTTTAGCTTTGGGCCAAAAACTGCGGCTTCCCCGGAAGGGAACATGTATGAGTACGCAAGACGATTACGAGAAAATCTACACTGAGCTGATCGGATTCGTCCCACCGCGCATCCAGGAACGGATTCGCCTCGGCCTCGAAGTCGATCCCGAGCTCCTACGTCAGACCGAGCAGATCCGACAGACTGCGATGTACCCCAAATGTTTCGACGTGAAGACGGCCCAGCTGATCTTGGTGGGCATCTTGCTGGCGCATCTGGCTCCGGCAGCCGAGTTTCACGCGCGCGCCGCCAAACGCGCCGGTGCGACCAAGGAAGAGCTGCATGCGGTGGCCGGACTGACGTTCTTGTTCCGTGGTCTTCCTGCCTTCAATCTTGCCTCGGAGATTATCAACAAGATCTTTGACGAAGACGCCGCGTAGCCTCAAGTCCCGCCCATGAAACATCTCGTCCAAACACTTACGGTCGAATGGGCGCACTGCGACGCCGCCGGCATCGTGTTTTATCCGCACTTTTATACCTGGTTCGACCAAGCCACCGAGCGCCTCTTTACAGCCAACGGGCTGACCTACACCGAGCTGCGTAAGCGCGGCATCTTAGGGATGCCGTTGCTTAAAACTGGAGCGTGCTACGAGAATCCCTGCCACCTAGACGAACGGCTCACGATGGACACGTGGGTCGACGAATGGCAGCAAAAGACACTACTGGTCAAACACCGCCTCACCCACACTGACGGCCGGTCGGCGCTCGAGGGCTTCGAACTGCGCGCGTGGGTGGTCGGCGCACCCGATTCACCGCGCGGCATGCGGGCCGAGCCGATCGCTCCAGACATTGTCGCCCTCTTTGAGGATTGAGGCTGAAGACTCGATATACTTGAGTGTTCTGACCTTTGACGAGCGTCAAAGGTCACAGCAAGAGGGGAGATTCTATGGCACAGGCCGAACCTACTTCCAACCTGTTCGACCGGCGCGACCGCTATGAGGCGCTGATGGACGTGATGCGGACACGGATGACGAACCGAGCATTCGCGCAACACGATATTCCCAACGAGCACTTCGAGCTTATTCTCGAAGCCGCGCGGCATGGCCCCTCGGGCGCCAACTGCCAGCCGTGGCACTACATCGTGGTCCGCGATCCAGAGCAAAAGGCGGTAATCGGGGACCTCTTTGTCGAGGAGCAACAGACACGCGCCAAACTGAAAATGGGCTTCCCGACCCCCAACTACACCGGCATGCGAACCGCGCCGGGGTTTATTGTGGTCGCTGCGGATTTCCGATTCATCCGAGCATTTCCCGTGCTCTCTGACGACTCAGCCCAAGCGAAGATGTATGAAGAGAACGCCGAACGGATCCTGCTTCAGAGCGTCGCCGCGTCAACGATGTCGGCGCACCTCGCGGCAGCCGCACTAGGCTACGCGGTCTGGTGGGTCACCGCGATTGGACAGGCGCGCATTCAGACGGTCGTCAAGCCGATGCTCGACGTGCCCGAGGCGCTATCACTCGTTGACATCATGTGCTTCGGTCCGCCGCGCAAGCCGTCGTATAAACGCTGGAAAAAGCAGCTGCACCAGATCATGAACTGGGACCGCTTCCACCCAGCTAACTTCATGACCGATGAGCAGGTTGACCTCTGGATCAAGGAAGCCCGACATAAGGTTATGTACAAGGACGAATCGAAGATCGACTGACGGACTTCAGCGATGTCGCAACAGCGTAACTCGGCAACGCTAATGGCACCCCTAGAGGTGCCAAATGTCGACACACGGGTCGTCGTAACAGCCGCTGCGTTGTTCGCGGCGGGCACGGTCCACTTGACGCGAACCGTACACGCGCAGCAGGCCATGCTGTTCCTGGTGGGCGGCGTACTCGGTTTACTGCTCTACCACGCCTCCTTCGGGTTCACGTCGGCATGGCGAACCTTCATCGCCGACCGGCGGGGCGCTGGGTTACGAGCACAGATGCTCATGTTGGCCGTCGCCTGTCTCCTGTTTTTCCCGGTTCTGGCGTCTGGTATACCGGTCTTCACCGAGTCGGTTCGCGGTAACGTCAGCCCACTGGGTCTATCGGTCGTGGCCGGCGCTTTCCTGTTCGGCATTGGCATGCAACTCGGTGGCGGCTGAGCCTCTGGCACCCTCTTTGCCGCCGGGGGCGGCAACACACGGACGACCGTCACGCTGGTCGCTTTCATCGCGGGCTCCACGCTCGGCGCGGTGCATGAACACTGGTGGAAGGCACTGCCCGATCTCCCGCCCGTCTCCCTACTCACGAGCTTCGGTGCGGTCGGTGGCCTCGCAATAAGCTTCGCCGTGTTCGGCGGTGTGTCGGCGATCACGCTCGTCGCAGAGCGTTGGCGGCACGGCCACATTCAGCGGCCGCCCCAATCATCGCGGCGCGTGATGGACCGCGTGCTGCGCGGTCCTTGGCCGCTCGTCGTCGGTGCCGTGGGTCTGGCACTTGCCAACTTCGCGACGCTGGCCCTGGCCGGACGGCCCTGGGGTGTGACCTCGGGGTTCGCGCTTTGGGGATCAAAGGTGGCCGACGCGATCGGATTTCATCCGGCGTCGTGGCCCTACTGGTCATCGGCGTCCCGGGTCGCCGCACTCGAGGGCAGCTTGCTCACCGACATCACGTCGGTCATGAATTTTGGAATCATCCTCGGCGCGATGGCGGCGGCTGGCTTCGCCGGACGCTTCAGCCCAGTTTGGCAGATCCCGAGACGGTCGCTCGTCGCGGCCATTCTGGGCGGATTGCTGCTAGGATACGGCGCCCGGCAGGCCTACGGGTGCAATATCGGCGCATACTTCAGCGGTATTGCCTCGGGTAGCCTCCATGGTTGGCTCTGGCTCGTTGCGGCCTTCTGCGGGGGGATTCTCGGTACGCGGCTCCGCCCGATGTTCGGGTTGGCCGTCGAGCGAACCGGCGGAAGTTGCTGAACCGTGGTTTCTAGACTTTGGTGTTTGGCTAGAAACCAAAGAGTCGGGTGACTAAAACCTTTGAAGTTTAGTTGTCCGTTCCTTCGAGATAGGCTTTCTGCACATGCTCGTTTTGGAGCAGGTCTTCACTGGCTCCTTCCAGCGTGACTCGCCCGGT
>DBHR01000082.1 GCA_002296225.1 Acidobacteria bacterium UBA823
CTTAATGGTCTTGCTCGCCCTTTTCCGTTTTCTGACGCTAGCAGGTGCAGGCTTCGTCGACCGCTCGAGCCGTGCAAGACTTATTTTAAACTTCTTGACCCCGTCATCATCGAAGGCGATCCTGAGAAACGCATCCTCCACTGCGACCACCGAACCGTCCCCGTAAGTCGGTTCTGAAATCCGAGCACCGATCGCATAATTCTTCGCCACTGTTAGGCTCTCTGAGTGTCGCGCTGAACGCCAGTCGCGTGTAAACGACGACCGTAACTTGCACGATATCATACGTTTATTGAATTCGTCAAGACGACGGGGTATGCTGAAGTACTGTTGCATCACCCCATCTCCAGGGCCGCTAGCTCAGTGGTAGAGCACGTGACTTTTAATCACGGTGTCGATGGTTCGATCCCATCGCGGCCCACCAGTTTTTTTAAATTCGCACATTACCGAATTCCTCGGCAATGTGGAGCTTCCGGGGTAAACTCCGAAATGCCTGGCCAGACTGGTAACAAGGAAAGAACCTCGACTTGACCCCGGGTTGGATGAGGGTCCTTCGAAGGTTCGGTTGCTAAGCGGGCGTGGAGGGGAGCAAGACGGTATGAGGGGCGGACCCAAGTCGGTAAGAAGCGGCGGTGTGAAGCTCGGGATTTCCCTAGTGGCGTTGCTCGCCGGGTTCAGTGGGTGTCAACAAGCCGACGACGCGATTCAAATCGACAGTGATGACATCGGCGGAATTGTTAGCGGGCCAAACGGGCCGGAGGCAGGTGTCTGGGTCATCGCGGAAACGACCGACCTCCCTACCAAGCTCAATAAGATCGTCGTCACCGACTCTGACGGGCGCTACGTCATTCCCGACCTGCCGAACGCGACCTACGACGTGTGGGTCCGTGGCTACGGACTCACCGATTCACCGAAGCTCGAAATCGTGCCGGGCACCGTTCAAAGTCTTGAGGCAGTGCCGGCCCCGGACCCGCACGCGGCGGCGCAATACTATCCGGCTGGCTCTTGGTTCTCCCTACTTCAAGTGCCAGACCAAGATGAGTTCCCAGGCACAGGACCTGAGGGGAACGGTCTCTCGCCAAACATGGCAAGCCAGGCTGAGTGGCTCAGAAACCTGAAGTCCGGGGGCTGCATGGCGTGTCACCAGTTGGGAAACAAACCAATACGCGAGATTCCACAAGAACTCGGCGAGTTCGACTCTTCGGTGGCCGCCTGGGATCGACGCATTGAATCTGGCCAGGCGGGTGGCAGCATGAGTAACGGCCTCAACCGGATGGGCCGGCAGAGAACACTCGAGGTGTTCGCCGACTGGACCGACCGGATTGCCGGCGGCGAATTACCCGAGGCTCCGCCCCGCCCGCAAGGCATCGAACGCAATGTCGTTATTACTCAGTGGGATTGGGCCGACCCGAAGGTCTACCTGCACGATGAAGTCTCCACCGACAAACGGAATCCCACTGTGAACGCCAACGGCCCTATTTATGGAGCATTGGAAGCCAGTGCCGATTACGTACCGGTTCTGAATCCGGCGGACCACGTGTCGGGTCAGGTCGCCCTGCCGGTTCGCGATCCGGATACGCCCATGGCCGCAGGTCAGCCCCTTCAAGCATCCCCGTACTGGGGCGACGAAGCCATCTGGACTAGCCGCGCCAACGCGCACAACCCAATGCTTGATCACCAAGGGAGGCTCTGGCTCACCTCAAGAGTCCGCCCACGGGAGAATCCGGCCTTCTGTCTGGATGGCTCGGACCATCCCTCGGCTAAGCAATTCCCGGTCTCGGGTTCCAGCCGCCATCTCGCCATGTATGATCCGAAAACGGATGCATTCACGCTCATCAGTACCTGCTTCAGCACACACCACTTAGTGTTTGCTGAGGATGATGATCACACGCTGTGGACGAGCGGTGGCGGTCAGGTGATCGGCTGGTTAAACACGAAGATGTTCGACGAGACAGGCGATGAGGAGCAGTCGCAAGGCTGGACCGCACTTATTCTCGACACCAACGGCAACGGTAGACGAGACACCCATGTGGAACCCGACGAACCCCATGACCCAACGAAGGACACGCGTATCCGCTCCGGTTACTACGGCGTGGCCGTAAGCCCGGTCGACGGAACGATCTGGGGATCGTCGTTGGGATTTCCCGGTGCCATCCTGCGACTCGACCCGGGCCCAGACCCGGCGGCAACCGCACTGGTAGAAATCTACATGCCGCCATGGGGCAACCCAGACGCGCCGGTCCAAGGTTACTCACCGCGGGGCATGGACATCGACCGTAACGGTGTCGCCTGGTCCCCCCTTGCGAGCGGACATTTGGCCAGCTTCGACCGAAGCAAGTGCACGGGGCCACTAAATGGTCCCGCGGCCACCGGTCAACACTGCCCCGAAGGTTGGACCCTCTATCCGGAACCGCTCCCGCAACTCAAGGGTCTCGCGGATTCTGGAAGCGCCGAATCGAGTTACTACACGTGGGTGGACCAGTTTGACACGCTGGGCTTGGGTGAAAACGTACCCATCAACACGGGCAACGGGTCTGAAGGGCTGCTCGCCTTGAAGGATGGGGAATGGGTCATTCTCAGGGTTCCCTATCCGCTCGGGTTCTACACCAAGTGGATGGACGGCCGGATTGATGACCCCGACGCCGGCTGGAAGGGAAAGGGTCTCTGGGCGACCTACAGTACCCGGGCGCCCTTCCACCTCGAAGGTGGGAAAGGTACGACGAGCAAAGTCGTAAAATTCCAGTTGCGACCCAACCCTTTGGCACGCTGAAAGCCGCCGCGTGCACAGCACCGGCCTTCGGGCGCTAGCCATCGTCTTCGCTGCAATTTTCGTTGCCACAATGTGGCCGGTCTACCCGCTTGTTCGCCAGGTGCACCCGTTCGTTTTCGGCCTGCCCTTCCCATTGGTCTACGTCCTGGGCCTGACGTTGCTCTCGTTTATCGTTCTCCTGCTGTTCGACCGCTACGTTCACCAGGACGACGACCCCTGATATGACCGCCTGGGTCACGGTTCTGCTCGTCACCGTCGTTTATCTCGGCCTGACACTGGCCGTCGGCCTCTTCTCGGGACGCACGATGTCAAGCGGCACAGAGGGATACGTGGCGGGCGATCGACGGATGGGGTTCTTCGTGCTGTACTTCGTGCTGGGCGCCTCGATTTTCAGTGCATTCGCTTTTCTCGGTGGACCGGGCTGGGCCTATTCCAGAGGCGCCGCGGCCTTCTACATTATTTCCTACACCAGCCTCGGACTGGTGCCGATGTATTTTTTCGGGCCGCGAGTGGCCAGACTCGGCAGGCAGTTCGGCTACGTCACGCAGGCGCAACTCTTCATGCACCGCTATCACAGCCGGCACATTTCAGCGTTGCTCGCTGTAATCAGCCTCACCGCATTCGTCCCATATCTGACGCTTCAAATGCAGGGCGCTGGCTATGTCTTCTCCATCGTGACGGAAGGACGGATGCCCATGTGGGCCGGTGCGGGCATCACCTACGGCGTCGTCTTGCTCTACGTCTTCCGGAGCGGTGTCATGGGAGTCGCCTGGACAAACACGTTTCAGGGCATTCTCATGCTGGGGTTGGCATGGGGTCTCGGCCTCTACCTGCCCCACGCGCTGCACGGTGGGATTGGGCCGATGTTCATCCGGATCGCCGACACCGCACCAAACATGCTCACAGCCCCAGGCCTCAACGCGGCCGGCGACCCTTGGACATGGGGTGGCTATTCGAGTGCGATTGCGATCTCAGTCTTCGGGTTCAGCGTCTGGCCGCATTACTTCATGAAGATCTACACTGCCGAAAGTATCGCCACCCTTCGCAAGACCATCATCTTCTACCCAACGTTCGCGTTTTTTGTCCTACCGATTCTCTTCATCGGCTTCTCGGGGGTGCTGGCGTTTCCTAACGTTACCCCTGCGGATACGATCCTGCCTACGATCGTGACGTCGTTGGGCCTACCGGCCATCGTCGTCGGCCTGTTCTGCGCCGGCGCCCTCGCTGCGTCCATGTCCAGCGGGGACGCAATCGTCCACGCCGCCGGGTCGGTCCTCATCAAGGATGGGTATCGGGTACTCGTGCGATCGTCGGTCACTGACGCCGATGAAACGCGCATGATCCGGTGGGCTGTTGTCGGAATTGGTGGCATAGCTTATTACGTCGCGATCTCCTCTGAGATCTCGCTTGTGCTGCTGTTGCTCCTCTCCTACGGCTTCATCGCCCAGATCTTCCCGGCACTGATCGCCGCCCTTTGCTGGCGGCGGTCGACGCCGGCCGGCGTGATCGCTGGCCTTGTTGTCGGTTGCCTCGCCACCATCATCTGGAACCTCGCGCCAGCGCTTCAGTGGCAGCAAATTCATCCTGGCATATGGGGGCTCGCCGCTAACACTGCCGTCTTGATCGCTGTATCATTCGCAACCCGACCCATGAATCCAGCGCACGTGGACGAGTTTGTGACAGCCTGACGGACCGTAGGGTAAGATACGTCGTTGTCGCCGAAACCTATCCACTGTCATATGGAGTACACCGTGACCAATATTCCAGCCTGTCTTCGTGTCTGCACTCTTCTCGTGCTCGTCAGTCTCTCCGCTGCCTGCCAGGCCCCGACTGATCAGGCCACGCCCGCGGTTAGTGATGAGTCGACACTTGGCACGGTAGACTTCCTCACGACGTGCTCGACGGAGGCCCAGCCCCAATTCAACCGGGGAGTCGCGCTACTCCACTCGTTCTGGTTCGGTGAGGCCATCGACACCTTCAATGAGGTGCTGGAACTCGACCCGACCTGTGCGATGGCGGAGTGGGGAATCGCGAAGGCCCACTGGGGGAATCCCTTGGGCAGCAGCGGCCCCAAGCGTCGTCCAGAGATCCTCGAAAACGGTTGGACCGCGGTCGAACGAGCCAAGGCGCTTAGGGCAAAGAGCGAACGTGAGCGAGATTACATTGCTGCCGTGTCCACGCTCTACGCCGACCACAGCACCACGAGCGACGGTAGCCGCTCGCTCGCCTACGAAGAGGCGATGCGCGCACTAGTCACAAAATATTCCGATGACACCGAAGCTGCGATTTTCTATGGGATGGCACTCAACGGCACGGCCGATCCCAACGACAAGACCTACAAGAACCAACTCATTGCGGGCGAAATTCTCGAAACAGCCTTCGAGGGACAGCCCAACCACCCGGGAATCGCGCACTACCTCATTCACAGCTACGACACCCCCGCACTGGCCGACCGGGCGATCGAAGCCGCACGCCGCTATGCCGCTATCGCTCCGGCCGCGCCACATGCACTCCACATGCCATCGCACACCTTCACGCGCCTCGGCTTCTGGCAGGAATCCATCGACACCAACCTGAAATCAGCTGATGCGGCGTTGGCCGATGACTCAGCGCCAGAAGCCTTACACGCACTCGACTATATGATTTACGGCTATCTGCAAACTGGGCAGGACGCGGCGGCCAAAGGAGTGATCGACCGGGTGAATGCGCTCCGGGCCACCATCGACCCAAAGTCAGGCTACGGCCTCGCCGGCTTTTACGCGGTGGCGGCTATTCAAGCCCGCTACATGCTCGAACGCGGTGACTGGGCAGGCGCCGCGACCCTGGAAGTCCTGCGAACTCCGACGCCGTTCGTGGATGCGATTGGCTATTTTGCCCGCGCGATCGGTGCCGCGCGCCAGGGCGACCAGAACAGCGCCCAAGGCGACATCGCCCAACTCGTGCGGGCGCGCGATGCACTGGGCGGCAACAGTTATTGGGCCACCAAGGTCGACATCCAACGCGAGGCCGCCGAAGCCTGGGCCAACTTTGCCGAAGGGAACACCGACGTTGCCCTCACGATGATGCGTAATGCGGCCGACCGTGAAGACCTAACCGAAAAGTCCGGCATCTCGCCAGGCCCCATCGCGCCCGCTCGCGAACTGCTGGGTCAGATGCTCCTCGAGGCCGGACGCCACGATGCAGCTCTCGAAGCGTTTGAAGTGACTACCACAGAGGAGCCTGGCCGGTTCCGTGGTATCTATGGCGCGGCCCGAGCAGCCGAGTTAGGCGGTAAAACTGCACTCGCCAACCAGTATTACTCTGCACTCCTTGAGGTCGCGGCGAAAGCCGACGAGGACGGGCGTCCTGAGCTCTCTGAAGCCCGAGCGTTCGTGGCCAGTAATTAAACACGGACGAACCGGCGGTTCCATCAATGCGTCAGCCGCTCATCGTTGCGGTGTTCGTTTCCGCGGCCGCAGCCGTCGGTTTCAGCCAAACGCTTGGCACCGTCGACGGCTCGCCGACGGGATTTGTTATCTGGTCCAGCACGGAGCTTGAAACCATCGCCAACCGCCTCGAACTCGAGATCGGGGACCGCGCGATGGTCTACGAAACAGTCCGGAACGACAAGGGCCACTCAGTCTATTTCGTTCTCCGAGGCCTCACTGGGCGCGCCGAGTTCCACGAAACCGAAGCCGACCTGTATGTGGTGTACCGTGGCCACGCAACCTTCGTGATAGGAGGCGAACTGATCGATGCCGAAACACTACCGCGCAAACAGCAACGCGGGAGTGCGATCCGAAATGGCACGCAACGTACGCTTGGCCCCGGTGACATTATTCACGTCCCCGTAGCCACACCCCACCAGATCATCATCGCCCCCGGCGAGCCATTTCTCTACACTCTTGTAAAGTTCGACGAGGAACCCTTACAGTAGCCTTAGCCCCGAGCGTAGCGCAGACGTGGACGGGATCACCGGACCTGCTCGTGTTAATCTTGGTGATTCTTTTTGCGCTCAGAACTCGAACAGGGGTTCGGACTGCCATCGCATACGCCAAAGTCCCCATCGTCCAGAGGCCTAGGACGTAGCCCTTTCAAGGCTAAAACACGGGTTCGAATCCCGTTGGGGACGCCACTTTATGTGGAA
>DBHR01000024.1 GCA_002296225.1 Acidobacteria bacterium UBA823
GAGAACCACGACCCCGACGAAGGGGAGGGTGACTGGCCAACGCGCCGCGCCGCGTCGGTGAGGGCCTACTACGAATGGATGCCGATTCGCGAGAACCGGTCGGCGCGTCAACTCCAAATCTATCGCAGCTTTCGGTATGGAAACCTCGTCGATCTCATCATGCTTGACACTCGGCTCACCGGACGGGATGAACAGGTTGACCCGGGGGACAGCGCTGCTGTGCACGCTCCCGAACGCTCACTGCTCGGTGGCTCGCAGGAGGCTTGGTTGTTCGGGGAGCTCAAGGAATCGACTGATGATGGCACGCGCTGGCGGGTGCTCGGCCAACAGGTCTTTTTTAGTGCACAGGCTCCGAGTGATGCGATCAGAAACTCCGATGTCTGGGATGGCTATCAAGCGAATCGAAACCGGATCTTCGATTTTATCGAAGCGCACGCGATTAATAACGTTGTCGTACTCACTGGTGACATCCACAGTTCGTGGGCGCTCGATGTGCCGCGCGATCCTTGGAATGGATACCATCCGACGACAGGTCGGGGTTCGCTAGCCGTGGAATATGTGACACCGGCCGTGACCTCGCCGAGTCAGTTCACTGATCGTCCGAATGAGGCTGATGCGGCGCGCGCGGCGCGGATGGCGTCGAGTCCTCACCTTAAGTTCGTCGATCAGGTTCACCGAGGGTATTTCATTCTGGACATCACACCCGAGCGGGCCCAGGCTGACTGGTTCTTCGTCGAAACGATCTCCCAGCGGTCGTCTCGTGAACGTTTCGTTGCCGGCTACTACACCCGTGATGGGGCTAACCACCTGACCGAGGCGGATGGACCCGTCGCGACGCGGTGAGGCCAGGCCAGTTCCGCGTCGTCGGCCAGCAGGAGCATTGATAGCTTGGGTTTTGTGACACGGCAATCGTGAACAACGATCTGTTTCAAGGACGCTTCGATGGCTGATATGCGATGGTGGGCCAAGGGACTGCTGTTCGAGAATTGCAGCTGCCAACTGGTCTGTCCGGCGCACATTTCGTTCAAGCACTACTGCGATAACGATCGCTGTCAGGGCCACTGGTCGATGCATTTCACCGGCGGTCGTTTCGACGAGGTGTCGCTCGACGGTCTGAACATCGTCGTGGTGTTTGATTCACCGGTGCAGATGTACTCCGGCAACTGGACACAGAGGTTCTATGTGGACGACCAGGCCAACCGAGAACAGCGGCAGGCGCTCGAAATCATTTTTCGCGGGCAGGCCGGGGGCCCCTGGGAAACCCTGGCGCGGTTCGTGTCGACCCAACTCGACACGTGCTTCGTGCCGATGACCTTTGAGGACGCGGGGCGGATCAAACGCTTAACGATTCCTGAGGTTTTCCAAACGACGGTTCAGGCTATTCGAGGCAGCGATGACACGTCCGAAGCCGTGCTGTCGAATCTACACAACCTAATCCACGGCCCGACGCACGTCCTGGGACGCGGTAAGACCGACTGCACCGACAGCCCGTTCGAGATCCATAACGAGAAAACTCATGGGCTGTATTCAAATTTTTCGTGGGAAGCAAACTAGAGCGCCAGGTTGTCATACCTCCTGGGCATGCCGCCCGTCTTAAATGTTCTGTAAGACCGTGAGTGACCGACCGCCTTTTCAAGAACATGCGCAACGCCCTTCGACTTAATACCATCGTTGAACGTGACCGGATGATCGCGGCCGGGGGCATGCTGGGGCTGATAGCGCTGGCGTGGGCGTATCTCGTGCTGGTGATGCCTCAGCCGCTGGCTGTAGCCATGCCCGATCTGTCTCACTGGGGATTCCAACATTTTGTCATGGCGGTGGCGATGTGGACGGTCATGATGGTCGCCATGATGCTGCCGTCCGTGGGGCCCTGGGTTGCTGCGTTGTCAACGATCGGTGGTGGTGCTGGCATGACCCAAGAGCTCTCGGCTGGAGAGTTTCTAGTGGGCTACCTGCTCGTCTGGACCGGCTACAGTGTCGCGGCGGCGTCGGCGCAGTGGGGGTTGCACGAAGCCGGGTGGTTGTCGTCGGCATCGGTACTCGATGCGTGGCCCGCAGGCTTTCTCCTGATCGCCACCGGCGTGTTCCAGTGGACGCCGGCGAAGGCGGCATGTCTGGAACACTGCCGGTCGCCGATCGGATTCTTTTTGACCTCGTGGCGTTCCGGCCGATCGGGACCATTTCGGATGGGTGTTCAGCACGGAGTATTTTGCGTTGCTTGTTGTTGGGCACTGATGGCCCTGTCGTTCGTGGCTGGCATCATGAATTTAATTTGGATGGTGTTCGTGACTCTTTTCGTGCTTGTGGATCATGCCGTGGCTCGTGGTTTGTGGCTCGGCCGTGCAACCGGCGCTGGGCTAGTCGCGTGGGGTGCGTGGCTTCTCATGCTATGAGCAAGCCGAGGGTCATTGTCGTCGGCGGTGGCGTCATTGGAATTTGCTGCGCCTACTACCTTTCCAAGCGGAACGCCACGGTCGTTGTCCTCGAGCGGGACGCCTTCGGGAAAGGCGCCTCCTACGGCAACGCTGGGGTAATCGCCGCGGGGCACCCGCCTATGAATAAACCGGACCGGGTGAAGTACGCCCTAACGAAGGTGTTCGATTCCACAACGCCGCTTTACATTGCACCACGATTCGACCCGGCGCTCGCCGCGTGGCTCTGGCGCTTCAGCGCCAACTGCACTGCACAAAAGCTCGAAACAAACATGAGCGCGTTGGCACCGCTCGGTCATACAACCCTGGAACTCTTTGCCCAATTGATTACAGAAGAGGAGCTTGACTGCGGCTATCAGGCGTCCGGTTACTATGAGGTCTACCGGACCGAGCAAGGCGCCGCGCACGCTCGTCAAGACGTCACGTTAATGTGCGCCAACGGATTCGGTGCTGCGATGCTGACCGGCGAGGAGGTCGGAGCCAGGCTGGCGTCTCTCAAGAACAGTGTTACGGGCGGTGTCTACTTTCCGGATGCAGCGACCTGCGACCCCTATCGCTTTGTGATGGAGGTGGCAGAGCGAGTCCGGCGCGCCGGTGGACGACTTGAAGTTGGGCAGGCCGTCACCGAGGTCGAAGGTGGCGCTCATCCTGCCGTGCGGGTCGCTACGGGCGAGCGGCTCGAAGCCGACGCCGTCGTGCTCGCCACCGGCGCATATAGTTTGCAGTTGGCGCGGCAACTCGGCTGTCGGCTGCCGATTCAGCCAGGCAAGGGCTATCACCGTGATCTTGACTTCGGGAAGGACAATGCGCCGCCGCTCGAGGCTACTTGTGTACTGGGCGAAACGTCCGTGTTTTGTACGCCGATGTCAGGCCGTCTTCGGCTGGCGGGTACAATGGAGTTCTCTGGGCTGAACCACCGGATGCGTCCTTCACGCTTGGCGCAACTCACGACGGCCGCTGACCAGTACCTTAGCGGTATCGGCGCGAGCCGAATCACGTCCGAATGGTGCGGGCTCAGACCCTGCACACCCGACGGCTTGCCGGTCGTTGGCCGGTTACCAGGTCAGACCAAGGTGTTCGCCGCGACGGGTCACGCGATGACGGGGCTGACGCTCGGGCCGGTCACTGGCTCACTGGTGGCCGACCTTGTCACTGGTGCGACACCCGCCAACGACGACACGGCACTCGCACCGGCACGCTTCTGAGCACACGCATGGACCGACTCCCGATCGTGGCCGTCATTGGATCG
Source organism: Acidobacteria bacterium UBA823 (assembly GCA_002296225.1). Taxonomy (GTDB): domain Bacteria; phylum Acidobacteriota; class Vicinamibacteria; order Vicinamibacterales; family UBA823; genus UBA823. Next base: position 3,682 of record DBHR01000024.1, read on the forward strand.
GGGGTGGATGAGCATGACGAACTGGCTCGGCCACTCGGACGATGGCTCGGCGGGCAAGGCGTGCACTTGCTCACTGGCGGTGGACGAGGCGTGATGGCGGCTGTTAGCCGTGCGTTTCACTCTGCGGCAGACCGGCGCGGCCTCGTGATTGGCGTATTACCTGGCGAGGCGGGTCGAACGCTTAAGGGCTATCCCAATCCGTGGGTGGAGATTCCAATCGCAACCCACCTGCCTCTTTCGGGCGAGCGCGGCACGGACATGCGCTCGCGGAATCACATCAACGTTCTCAGCGCCGACGTGATCGTCGTGCTCCCGGGACGAGCCGGTACGGCCAGCGAAGTGCATCTCGCCCTCGGATACCGGAAGCCGCTTGCCGCGTTTGTAACCGACCCCGGGGACTTTCCCAACCTCCCGCCCGACGTGCCTGTGTGCCGCACGGTCGACGAGGTCAAGGCGTTCGTGACTGCGGCACTGAAGACCGGGCCGAGGTCCTAACTCGAGGACAAAGACCTCAGCAACTCGATGCTAACGGCAGTGTCCCGTGGCTCCGCATGGGCGGGATTTACCCGGAATGAGTGCCCTAGTGTCGGTCATCCCACCACCAGACTGAGCACACTGGGTTGGGGATCAAGTAATCCATACCCATGTCACCGATTGGCGCGCCGGGCGGCTCTGGCGGCACCTCAGGCTGGCCGAACGCTTCGCCTGGCCGCTCCAGAAACCGCGTGATGTCTCGCGCCAGAAGCGTGTCGTGCGCCCGGCCATCAGTATCGTCGCTTCCGGCCTCACGCTCGAGACGCTCTGCGAGCTGCTGGAGTTCGAGTGATGCCACCGCGCGCACCTGCGGCATTGCGGCTGAACCCGCCAGACGGGTGATACGATCGACGACCACACGCTCGACCGCACGTCCGATCTCTGCTTCATAACTGTTCTCGGGTGTCACGTCGAAGCTGGCTATGATCAGTGCGTCCAGCACGTCGTCGAGTCCCGGCATGGACGGATCGACCGCATGCTGCACAACCATCCTGGCGGCGCGGTCGCCGCGCAGGATCATGGCCACAGTGTGGTCGGCGGCCACAACCGATGGCGAGATCGGGTCGAACATTGGCCCGGTGTACCGTGGAAAGAGCTCCCGGTGACGACCGAAGCCGGCTGGCCGCGGCGGGAGCTTATCGATGACGTCGGCGGGGATCGCCAGCACACTTGGGCTGATCGTCCTCATGAGCGCGTCAAGCGCGGCGTGTTGCTCAGCGGCGGACACGGCTTCGACCGGCTCTCGGCCGTCGCCCCGCATCGCGTAGATGTAGTGCATGCCGCCGATCGCTGACGCCGCCGCGTCGATCTGGAAGCGGTGGTGGAGGTAGAGCGGCACAAACACCTCCTCCATGGTAGCCAGGGGCATGTCGCGGCGGATCGCCGCTTCGCCGAAGGCGTCCAGCGCGGCCCGGCGGACATCGAGCATGCGCTCGAGCTCGGCCGCTGGGTCGATGCCGTTCGCCCATTGATGGACCCGCGGATTCGCGTCCAGATCCTGATTAGTCAGGTAGATGAGGTCGCGCTGCCACGCGCGGTCCAGAATCTGCTCAAGCGCCGTCGGCTCGTCGGTGCCCTGCGAAAAATCCTGGTAGCCATAGGTGATCGCCACCTTGTCCCACTCACCGATGCCGACATCGTAGGCGTCGGATAGATCGATGTCGCCATTCTCGTCGATCGTGATCAATGGGTGGGGGTAGTCAAGCACCGAAATCCGACCCATGGTGCTCGCGTAGTAGTTATGCCCGAGTCCGAGCGTGTGGCCCACTTCGTGCGCCGAGAGTTGCCGGATGCGCGCCAGCGCCATCTCGGAAAGCTCCGACGGCATCTCGTCGCCGCCCTCGTAAGGCGACAGCAGCCCTTCGGCGATCAGGAAGTCCTGCCGCACTCGGAGTGAGCCCAGCGTGACAACGCCCTTTATGATCTCACCCGTCCGCGGGTCAGTGATCGAACCGCCGCTGCTCCAGCCGCGCGTCGACCGATGCACCCAGTTGATCATGTTGTAGCGGATGTCGAAGTTGTCGGCACCCTCGGGCAGCAATTCGACGCGGAACGCATTACGGTAGCCGGCGGCTTCGAACGCCTGATTCCACCAGCGTGCTCCCTCCAGCAACGCTGAGCGGACCGGTTCAGGCGTGCCGCGGTCGAGGTAGTAGACGATCGGCTCGACGGCCTCGCTCACCGCAGCCGCCGGGTCGCGCTTCTGCAGGCGATGCCGGCGGATGAGCCGTTTGGTCATCGAATCACCGAGTGGTGTTGAGTAATCCTGCCAGGACACGCTGCCGAATCCAGATCGCGGGTCGTAGGTGCGCGGCTCATACCCGGGGTCCGGCAACCGTACCAGCGAGTGATGCTGTCGCAGCGTCACGGCGTCGGCCGCTGGCGTCACGTCAGCGACGCCGTGGCGCCGTTGGTCTCGGGCTCCGAAGCTGCGCGGCTGCGGTTGGCTCGTGAAGGTGACTGTGACATCGACCTCCGTATTCTGCGGGAAGCCTGTTGTGCGAGGTAGGTAGACGGCGCTCCGCGACTGGTCCACCCGGTATTGACCGTCCTGTTGCAATCTGGGGATCACACCGTGGGTGTCGCGCAGCAAGAAGTCGGTGGTGTTCACCAGCACCCGCCCGTTGGTTTCGGCGGCGACCGTAAACCCCCAGAGAATGGACTTGGCGAACGCGTCTTCGACGGCGCGTCGCTCGTCGGGGTTGTCGCTTGCAGCACGGAACTGGTAGTTCCGTTGCACCATGAAGATTTTTGGGCCGACCCGCTCGAAGACGACTAGCCGCGACCGCGTTTGGCCGCGGTCAAGGCCGATGTCGTTCGACCCCAGGCCGGCGGAGAGACCTGACAGATAAAGTTCCTCGGTGTTGAAGCGAGAGATTTCCAACCACAGTGTGCCGGTGCCGTCTTCCCAATACATTGGGAAATAGCCGTCGATTGCTTGCATGTCGGCCGTTTTCTCTTCGATGGTCGGCACGCCTTGCGCCGCGGCGCGGCTGGGCCCGATTAGGAGCGACGCAACCACGACAATGCCAAGGGTGAAACTAATAGTTCGTCTAAACACGGACACCTCCATAGTGGTCTGCCGACAAAATTCACATACCTACTGTTCAGCCTCAGTCATCCGATCACCCATCGTCCCGTATGTTTGGAACCAGTAACGCAGGTAGAGCTGGGTCCGCATGAAGTTCGATGGACGTGAGCCGGTGCCGTGGGCTTGATTCTTGTAGCGCAGGAGCGCCGTTGGAATCTTTCGGAACTTGAGCGCGCGATAGAATTGCTCCGCCTGCGTGATTGGTGTTCTTAAATCCTCTTCACCGGTTATCAGCATCGTCGGCGTGGTGACATTACCAACGTGGAAGATCGAAGAATGCTCGATCCACAGCGTCGGATCCTCCCAGGGCAGTTGTGGAAAGCGGTAATAGGCGAGGATGTCACTCGTACCGGTCGTGCTCAACCAGTCGACGATCGTGCAGTTCGACGACGCGGCCGCAAATCGATTCGTCTTTGTGACGATCCAGGCGGTGAGGATGCCGCCGCCGCTGCAGCCGGTCACGAACAGGTTGTGCGGATCGACGAACCCTTGCTCGAGCATAACGTCGACGCCTGCCATCAGATCGTCGTAGTCGGGACCCGGGTAGGCGTCCGCGATCATGTTGCCGAATTTGCTGCCGTAGCCGGTGCTGCCACGTGGATTCGTGAAGAGTACGACATAGTTGTTAGCCACGTGCTCCTGCCAGCCGAAATTGAACCGGGCGCTGTACATGCTGTGCGGACCACCATGGATGTGTAACTGGAGCGGATACGTGCGGGTCGCGTCGAAGTCGGGTGGCGTCATGTACCAGCCTTGCACGCGCACACCATCGGGTGCGCTGTACCAAATCTCCTCGACTTGGCCGAGTGTGATGCTGTTCAAAATGTCGTCGTTGACTCGTGTCAATTGATTCATCGCGGACGCGAGGGTGACGTCGAAGGCGACCACGTCGGTGGGCCTATAGAAGTCGGTCAGGATGCCGACAGCCTGACCTTCGTCGTTGATGTCAGTTACGGTCAGCGTGTGCAGGCCGTTGGTTATCGGCGAAACAGTGCCGGCGACCTGACCTTCGAGCGGAAGCGCGTACAGATTCTGTGACCCTTCGTTCTGAGCGGTGAAATAGACCGTCGAGCTGTCCGCGCTCCAAATCAAGCCGCGTGGCGAGCGATCCCAGTCGCCCGAAACTAGCCGCGGGCTCGAGCCATCAATGTTCATGACGTAGAGCTTGCTATCGATCCAGGAGTCGCGCGTCCAGTCGTAGCCGGTGTAGGCGATCCTGGTGCCATCCGGTGACACCTTCGGCTGCTGATCGGGACCGCGGCGGTCGGTGAGTTGCGTGACGTTGCCGGTCGCGACGTCGACCGCGTAGATCTCGGACTCACGGAAGCGATACTCGGCGTCTTCAAGGCGCAGGCCGCTGAAGACAATCGTGGCACCGTCTGGCGACCACTCGCCGTTGGTGTGGTTGTAGTCGCCGTTGGTGATCTGCCTCGCCGTACCACCGTCGGCCGGCACGACGAAGATGTGCCGCCACCCCTCGTCGATGTAACCAACACGGTCCTGACGATAGCGGAGACGCTCGATGATCTTCGGTGACTCGGTCCATGTCGCGCCTTCGGGTCGATTTGGCAGATTGATCGACCAGTTGTCCTTTTGGTCGACCATCATCGTGAAGGAGACCCCCGAACCGTCTGGTGACCAAGCGATGTTTGACGGCGTGTTTTCTACCCGCGTGATCTGCGTCACCGCGCCTTCATCATCCATCCAGCGCACGAAGACTTGTCGACCCTGAGGCTCGCCTGAGGCGATGAATGCGATCCGGTCGCCGCTCGGCGACCACCGCGGACTCGAACCGTCGATCAAAAAGCGGTTTCGGCTGCCATCGCGGTTGACGATCCAGAGCGACGACTCGCGCCGGTCGTTCATCTTGTCGAACCATTGCCGCGTGTAGACGACCCGGCGTCCATCGGGCGAGAGCCGTGGGTCGGCGACTGATTCAAAATCAAGATACGTTGCTAGGTCTAACTTGCGGATCCCTGACTGTGCTGCGCTGGCGGGCGGCCAGATGACGATGGCTGTCAGCACCAAGAGAAACAGGCGGTTGAGCATGGGTTCCCTCCTGGAAACGTCCTTTTTATCACTTCTGGCACCGTCCGTGCGGTATAACGACCCACTGGATGGGTGAAGCACCCGTCCGTCGTCCACGTTCACAATGGAGAGCGTCATGCGGCTTCGAAAACTCTTCCGCCGTTTTTATTTGGCGTCGCTGATGGTATCGGTGATCGCCTGGCCGGCTGGCGCGCAGCAATTCGACCTGCTCGTCCGGAACGGCCGTGTCCTCGACGGTTCGGGTAGCCCGGAGTTTCGAGCCGACGTCGGTATCCTCGGCGACACCATTACCGCTGTTGGGAAACTTTCCGATGCATCGGCCGATCGTGTAATCGACGCGGCCGGGCGGCTGGTCGTACCCGGCTTTATCGACATGCACTCGCATGCCGACCGGGCGCTCATCTCGAGCAGTCGGAGGGCCCGAGAGGCGCGGAACCTCGTCCTACAAGGGATCACGACTGTGGTCGTTGGGCCTGACGGACGAAATCCGATCTGGCCGATCACCGATGAAATCGCCGCCTATCGTCGGGGTGGCACTGCATTAAACGTGGTGCCGATGGTTGGGCACGGGACGGTGCGAGGCGAAGTGATGGGCAACGATTACGAACGGCCTGCGACTGCTGAGGAGATCGAGCGGATGCAGATGCTCGTCCGGGAAGGCATGGACGCGGGAGCTTGGGGCTTGGGCGCAGGGCCGGAGTACCGTCCAGGGCGGTTCAGCACCACCGAGGAACTGATCGCCTTGGCGAAGGTCGTAGCCGACTATGACGGATTTTACTATGCGCATCAGCGCAGTCAGTCACCGTTGCCGCGGTGGCAGACGCCCAGCATCGCCGAAGGCTGGCGACTAACCGGCACCGACGGGATGAAGGAGACCATAGCGATCGGACGCGTGTCTGGCATCAGGGTGGTCGGCAGCCACATCAAGGCGAAAGGTCCATCGACGTGGGGGCACTCGTCGGTGGACGTGCTACTCATCGAGCAAGCCCGAGCGTTCGGCGTCCAGGTCTACCTCGACCAATATCCGTACGAGACCTTTGGCGGTGGCGCAACCGGTGTAATCCCGCCGTGGGGGTTCGCACCACCCGGAACGGATCGCGCTGGTGGCAACGATGCGCCACTTTGGCGCACACCGGGGCTGTTAAATAAGGACAACCTCCGCCGAAATCTCGACAATGAAGCATACGGTCCGCTTCTGATTGCCGACACCGAGTTCATGCTTGACCTCCAGGGAGGCGCCGACCGGCACATTGTCGTCTTGGCGCCGCATGACTCGAACCTCATCGGCAAAACGTTGACCGAAGTAGCTAAGGCTAACGGTCGGACGCCGGTGGAACAACTCGTCGATTTCGCCATGGAGGGCGATGGCTCAGTGCAGTCGGGTGTACTGTTCCGACCCGTGGCTGGCCATCGGTTCGATGTCGAAAATTATATGAAACAGGAGTACACGGCAACTGGGACCGACGGCGGTGTAACGCTGGAACCACAGCCAGGGCAGCATCCTCGCTACTTTGGCACCTATTCGCGGAAGCTCGCCCACTATGTGAAGGCGCGAGGGGTAATTTCTTTGCCGTTTGCCATCCGTTCGTCGACCGGTCTGCCAGCCCAGATTATCGGTTTGCCTGACCGTGGCTATGTGCGCGCCGGTCAGAAAGCCGACTTGATTGTGCTGGACTTCGAACGGCTGGAGGACCGTGCTACGATCCTCAGCCCCGCTCGGCCGCCTGTCGGGTTTGATTACGTGATGGTGAATGGTGTGTTGACCGTCGATGACGGGCAGCCAACCGGCACCCTTCCAGGCGTTGTCATAGACCGGACGAAGGTGAAACCCCGACGAGCGGCGACGGACTCTGTCCGGGGTTGAGAAAGGGGAGAATGACTATCTTGCGGTGGTTTACGGTTCTTGCGGTGGTGACGCAGGTGACGGCCGGGGCGGCGGGTCAGAGTGACGCCGGCCTCGCTGATGCACGTGCCTACCTCCGGGTCTCAGATCGACTGGGCACGGCCGGCCAGATCACCTACGACGAAGTGGTGGCGGTGAAAGCCGCTGGTTATGACGTCGTTGTCAACTTAGCGCCGGCCGACGAAGAGCGAAACTCGCTGGAAGGTTTCCACGTTACGCAGGAAGGGATGACCTACGTCCAGATCCCTGTCTCGTGGCAGGAGCCCAGTCAACGCGATCTACAGCTCTTTTTCGATGTAATGAGGGCGAATGAAGACCGGAACGTCTTTGTGCACTGCTTCGCCAATATGCGGGTGTCCGCCTTCGTGTTTCTCTACCGCACACTACATGGTGGTGTTCCGGAAGACGAAGCCAGAGCCGATATGGCTAAGATTTGGGATCCTGCGACACAGCCGCAGTGGTCAGCTTTTATCGACGAAGCAAAACGTTTAGCAGGCAGCCAGTAGCGGTCCATGACCCCAGTCGACCCTGTTGCGTACACGTGCGACTTACTCCGCTTCAACACGATCAATCCGCCGGGTGAAGAGCGCACTTGCGCGCACCATATCGGCCGGTTGCTCGAAAATGGTGGCTTCCGTGTCGCGTATCATGAATTTGCAGAAAAGCGGACGAGTTTGATTGCTCAACTCGATGGGTCCAGCGACGAGCCACCGATCTGTTTCACCGGCCACATCGATGTTGTGCCGCTAGGCATGGCACCGTGGCACTATGACCCGTTCACGGGCGAGTGCCATGGCGACAAGCTTTATGGTCGCGGGTCGACCGACATGAAGGGTGCGCTCGCGGCGATGGTGCTCGCGGCGCTGCGCTTGGCCGGGCTACCAGAACGAAAGGCTGGTTTGGTATTGGTGCTCACGGCGGGCGAGGAGACGCACTGCGAGGGTGCACATCATCTAGCTGCGCAACCAGCCGCGCTTGGGTCGGCCGGTGCCATTGTCGTCGGCGAACCAACGGCAAATGAGCCGCTCGTTGGACACAAGGGGCTCGTCAGATACCGTATCAAGACAACTGGCGTCACGGCGCATGCCTCGATGCCCGAGCAGGGTGATAACGCAATTCACAAAATCGCCGACGTCGTGAAAGGCTTAGAGCGGTTTGATTTCGGTCTTGCGGCGCATCCGGTGATGGGTTCACCCACCCTCAACGTTGGGACGATCACCGGGGGCCTCAATATTAACTCTGTGCCTGATGAGGCGGAGATCGGCGTTGACATTCGAACGATTCCTGGCCAGACGGCTAATGGCATTCAAGAACGGCTACAGGCAGCGCTGGGCAGCGAAGTCGATGTCGCAAACATTGCCAACGAAGACAGCATCCTTACCGACACCCGCGACGACTGGGTGCAGCAAGTCTACGACGTGATGGAACCGCTGCTTGGCTGCCGACCAGAGCCGGCGACCGCCGTCTACTTCACCGATGGGTCGGTGCTGAAGCCATTCTACGGCGGGCCGCCAACCGTGATTCTCGGTCCTGGTGAGCCGACCTGCGCCCACAAAACCGACGAATATTGTTCGATCGGAAAGTTGGAAACAGCGACTGAAGCCTACTTCGAGATCATGCGTCGCTGGTCGGGCGTGTGACAAAACGGCATCACGTTACACCCAGAGAGTTCCATTTCATCAAGCCGACCTCGAGCAACCAGATAAACGGTATGCGTAAAGGTTCCCCGCGGCTTTGGGTCGGCCTATCGTGCTAGTAGCGCGCTCGCGCCAGCCCGGATTAGACCAGCCTCGCCGGAGGCCTGAAAGAAGCTGAATCCTTCTCGGTCGCGCCAGCCGAACGGGCCGCCTAGTTTCTTGCCGGCGGCGAGCGTGTCGTTACGGATCTTGTCGATGAGAGCTTGGTATCGCGGGTCATCCTGCGCGTAGCCGGTGAAGCTTCCGATGTCGCCACTTGCCGCGAACACAACGTCGATGCCGGGCACGGCGGCAATCTGGTCCGCGATCTCAATGCCATCAGGTGATTCGATCATCACGATCATCAGGATGTTGTCGTTCGCGGTCTCACGGTAGTCTCGGCCCCACAGCGCGCCATACTGGCCGCTGCCGCGACTGCGCCGCCCCTCGGGCGGATATTTCGCATAGCGGACGGCGGCTTCGGCTTTTTCCACTGTCGCGACCATCGGAACAATGATTCCGAGCGCGCCGATGTCGGTCGCTTTCTGGATGTCGCCCTCGGTCGCGTCCGGCACCCGAATGACCGGAATCGCCGGTGCGTCCTTGCAGGCCCAGATCATCCTAGCAACCTCTGAGTAAGTCAGCGGGCTGTGTTGCATTTCGATCCAGATAAAGTCGAAGCCGGCGCTAGCCATGGCGCAATAGATGTTTGGATCGGACGTGGAAACCGTGCCGCCGACGACAGAATCGCCGTTCAGCAACTTCTGTTTCGCCGTGTTATAGGTGCGGCCAGGCTGAGCATCGACCACTGACCCAACCAGTACGCACAGCACTGCTATTAGCACGGTGACTCGGATAATTCGTCGTGAGGTCATCTTCGACTCCATTTGTCAGAGGGTGACTAACGACCGCGGACTGAGGACCACGGGCTGTCGACGATCGATTGATTCTCGTACCACTTCAGATTCGCGGTAGCCGAACCGATGCAGGCAATATCCAGGCGTCCGTCGACGTTAAAATCGGCAAGCGCGCACGCTGCGGCAGCCATGCCACCGTCGTCAATCACCTGTTTTATCCATTCGCCATCCAACGATCGGTAGAGCGCAACCTGTGCGCCACGGCGGGCACCGACGATGATCTCATCGGCGCCATCCCCGTCGATATCGCCGACAATGAGCGTGTGGCCGTCTTCGAGGGTGTTGTCGATTATGTTACGTAGCCAAGTCCCATTGTCCTGAGTGTAGACGACAACTTGATGACCGTGCCACGGGTCAATCGTGGCGATGTAGTCCTGATCACCCACGCGTCCGAGGCCGACTTCGCTCGACCCGCTGGCGGGCCAGTCAGCCGGATCGCCAGCGTGGATCCGGGAGCGTGTCCACTGGCCGTTGTCATACCGATGCAGATGTACACCGAGGAAGCTTGCGCTCAGGAGCGATTGTCGAGATGTCGAGTCGTCCCATTCGATCGGTTGGATACCGTGGACGATTCCACCATCGTTCGCAACAAGCGACCGGCTCCAGTCGTCCGGGTCATACGCGTAGATCGGTGTGTCGCCGCGGTACTCCGGTGGCTGTGACGTCGCACCGGCCAGCGGGGCATTAATGAGCCGGAGAGCCTCACCGAGGTCGATCCATCGCAGCCGGTGCGAGGTCGGGACGCGGTCGATTTCCTGGATGGACCACGGTGCCGCTGGGTCGCTTTCGTGTCTGAGGATTGAGACAATTCCCTCACTTCGATCAGGACGCGTCGAGAAACCCTCCGCCAGCGCGATCTCTGGAATGCCGTCATCATCGAGATCGTGCACTGCAAGGTTGATCATGCCGGCGCGGTTTCCTGCAATAACATGCCGTTGCCAGCTAGGGTTCTCGAACCAAACGAGCTCACTTAGCCGGCTGGCGAGGGCGATGAGGTCCGTTCGCCCGTCTGCGTTCAGGTCAGTCGCCACGACCTGGTAGCCACCGCTGAGTTCGGTGGCGATCGTGTGTCCAGTGAAGGTAGTTTGCGCGCCGGTTGGCATCGGTGCCAGGGTGACTATAGCGAAGGTTAAGGCGCTTGGTGTGAGTCGTTGCATGGACCGTGACCTAACCTTCAGTGAGCCCGATCATTGCAAAGCTGTTGTTGCGGTTATCGCCGTTTTTCGTCCGAGCGCCGCCGCCTTCGATGAGGACGGACACGGCGAATGCCGACGGCACTGTCTGGTACGCATCTGCGCCTAGCAGAAAAGCGAGGGTGAACGATAGCAGAGACGGCCTACTGCCGGAAGAGGCACGCATAATTCTTGCCTTTGTCCACCGCCACCGATGGTCACGGTGCCGAGAATGATACAGTAATCGATTATTCCTACCGCGCGCGACCAAAGGCCGCCGTTTCCGTCGCTGGTCGCGAGGAGGCGTTGTTCATGGTGCACACCAAGGTCGCAGTCGCCACTCTGTTAACGCTGATTATTGCGGTCACCGTAAACTCGAGCGCTCAGACAACGTCGAGTCCACCGCCGACGTTTGCACCAGAGCTGTTCGGCGAGCTCGAATATCGCATGGTCGGACCGTCCAGGGGCGGGCGCGTAACTGCTGTCGCCGGCCATCGGACGCAACCCTCGACGTTCTACATGGGTGCGACCGGCGGTGGGGTATGGAAAACCACCGACTACGGGCAGACGTGGCACAACATTTCTGACGGCTATTTCGCTACAGGCTCCATCGGTGCGATCCGCGTCGCCGAGTCCGATCCAAACGTGGTCTACGTGGCCACCGGGTCTGACGGATTGCGGAGCAACGTGATTATCGGAAAGGGTGTCTATAAGTCGGTTGACGCGGGTGAGACATGGGAGCCCATGGGTCTCGAGAACACGGGTAATTCTGGGGCGGTGCTCATTCACCCGGATAAGCCCAATCTCGTGTACGTTGCCGCCATTGGCAACCCGTTTGCGCCTAATTCTGAGCGTGGTGTCTATCGTACGGCCGACGGCGGTCAGACTTGGGAGCTGGTGCTCTTTGTGTCGGACCAGACCGGTGCGGTCGATTTGGAGTTTGCTCCGGACAATCCGGATGAGATTTACGTCGCGATGTGGTTGGCTGAGCGCAAGCCGTGGACGATCATCAGCGGCGGCTTTGAGGGCGGGTTATACAAGTCGTCGGACGGCGGCGATACCTGGGAGCACCTCACGAATGGTCTACCGAACGGTCTGCGTGGGAAAGCTGACCTGGCCGTTTCGGGGGGCGACCCTGACCGCGTATACGTGCTGATCGAGGCGCCCGGCAGCGAGGGCGGAGTCTATCGCTCCGATGACCGCGGCGGCACTTGGCACCAGGTCTCTGATTTCCAGCCGATCCGGAACCGTCCGTTCTATTACTGCAACCTTGAGGCACACCCGACCAACGCGGACGTGCTATGGGGAATGGCCGAAGGGCAGTGGATGTCTCAGGACGGCGGCAAGTCGTGGTCGCGCGTGTCCACCCCCCACGGGGACAACCACGACATGTGGATTAATCCGGATCATCCGGAAGTAATGATCCAATCGAACGATGGGGGTGCGAACGTCTCGCTCAACGGCGGAGCGACTTGGTCGACGCAGGACAATCAGCCGACCGCCGAACTTTATCAGGTAGACATTAGCAACGAATTTCCCTACCGGTTATTCGCGGGCCAGCAGGACAACTCCACAATTTCGGTACCGAGCCTCGTCACTCAACGACGACCGGGGGGCCACGTCGCGCTCTGGGAGTCGCACGGAGGCTGCGAAACGGGTCCAGTTGTGCCCAAGCCCAATGACCCCAGCATCGTCTATGCCAATTGCAAGGGGCGGTTCGGACTTTACAATCGCCGGACTGGTCAGGAGCAGCAATACTATGTTGGTTTTTGGAACATCTATGGGCACAACCCGAAGGATTTAGCGTTTCGGTTTCAACGGGTGGCACCGATTCATGTCTCGCCCCATAACCCGAACCGGGTCTACCATACGTCGCAGTTCGTTCACGTGACGGAGGACAACGGCCAAACCTGGGAGACAATTTCACCGGATCTAACCGCGTTTTCACCCGAGACTCAGGTTGTGTCCGGCTCGCCAATCACAATCGATGTCACGGGCGAAGAGCACTTCGCCGTTATTTACGACATCCAGGAGTCACCGCACGAGCGCGGTGTGATCTGGGTTGGTGCGAACGATGGGCCGATTCACGTGACGCGTGATAATGGCGCGAATTGGACTGACGTGACCCCGCCTGGCATGGGACCGCACGGGCGAGTACAGAACATTGAGGTGTCACCCCATGACCCGGCGAAGGCCTATGCGACGATTTTGCGCTACCAACTCGGCGATTTTGCCCCCTATGCCTTCAAGACTGAGGACTACGGTCAGAGCTGGGCTCGGCTCACGACTGGCGACAATGGGGTACCGGCCGATCATCCGGTCCGCGTAGTCCGCGAAGACCCAGACCGCGAGGGGTTACTGTACGCCGGCACCGAGTTCGGGATGTTTATCTCGTTTGACGACGGCGTTCGCTGGCAGCCGTTGCAGCTCAATCTGCCGGCAACCCCCGTCAGCGACATTAAGGTGGTTAATCAGGACCTCGTGCTCTCCACGATGGGACGGGGGTTCTGGATCCTCGACGACTTGACGCCGTTACATGAACTGTCGGACCAAATCGCTTCGGCCGATGTCCACCTCTTCGCAGTCCGGAACCCGTATCGGCTCTACGGGGTCCGCCGCTTTGGTGGTGCTCCCGCGCCCGACGAGCCCCAATATCCTGCTCCTGGTGCGAATATCAACTACTACTTGGCGAGCGACTCTGCTGACGAACTACGGCTCGAGGTTTTTGACGACACCGGAAATCTCGTGCGTGCTTTTTCGAGCGAGCCAATGCCTGAGCCGCCCTTACCGTCATCGGTGCGTATGGGGGAGTGGCACCTTGAAGCGGTGGGCACACCGCAACTACCGAAGACGGCTGGGACGCACCGTTTTGTCTGGGATTTTCGCCATGCCGGCCCTTGGGACCCCTCGGCATCGAGGTCTGGGCGTAACGGGCCAATGGCTATACCTGGAACCTACCAAGCGCGGCTCGCTATTGGTGGATGGAGCAGTACGCAAAGTTTTGAAGTGATGACCGACCCGCGCATTGTCGATGAGGGAGCGGTGTCACAGGCCAACATCGAGGCCCAGATTCGATTGGGGCTTGAGGTGCGAGACGCCTTAAGCGATGCGCGTCTTGCCGCTGCGAAACTGGATGAGGCACGGGACGGGTCACCTGACCAGGTGCGTCTCGTACTTGACGAAATTAGCGAAGCGCTGGTCACCGCGCCGATTCGGTACTCGCGACCGGTCATCATTGACCAGTTGAGCTATCTCTACAGCAGCCTAATTCGAGCCGACCAGCAACCAGGGCAGGATGCTTTCAATCGGTACCAAGAACTGAACAGCCTCCTGAACGACCACATCGGTCGGTTGGAGCAGTTGCTGCAGACGAGTAACTTCCGTGATGGGCAGTAGCGCGCAGCGCCTTGTGCGCCGGTCGGGTTTAGCGGCAGCCGTCGTTACTTCTGTCATCGCGGCCGGGGCTTGGTTAATGGCTCGCACCACGCCAGAGACGATCTGGAGATACGAGATCGTGGGCGAGTACCCACACGACCCGAACGCATTTACGCAAGGATTGTATTTCGAGGGCGGGCATCTGTTTGAAGGCACTGGTCGTCGCGGCGAGTCGGCTGTGCGGAAACTGGAGCTGGACACGGGCCGGGTAGTTGAGCAAGCTGATCTACAGCCGTGGTTCTTTGGCGAAGGGATCGCTCCATGGGGTGATCGGATCTATCAGCTGACTTGGGTGGCTGGTGTTGGGTTCATCTACGACAAAGAAAGTTTCGAGCCTGAAGGACAATTTCAATACGACACGGAAGGATGGGGGCTGACGCACGATGAACGGTCCTTCATCATGAGCGACGGCTCAGCTGATTTGTCGTTCCGGCATCCGGTCAGTTTCCGCGAGCTTCGGCGACTGCCCGTCTCCGATGAAATGGGGCCGGTGGTCGCGCTAAACGAGCTCGAGTATGTCGACGGATACATCTGGGCCAACATCTGGCACCGGGACGAGCTGGTGGCCATTGATCCCGAAACCGGGGTCGTCGTCGGAAGACTCGATTTGTCTGACCTCATGGCCGGCGCACGTCCGGCGGATCCCGAGGGCGTGCTGAACGGTATTGCCCACGACCCGTCGACTGGACACTTCTTCGTCACAGGCAAGCTGTGGTCGCGGGTCTTTGAGATTCGCCTGACCGAACCGAACTAGTCGATGCCGAGGTTTCTGGAGCAGCCCAGCGTCGTAAAGGCGGTGGGGAACATACCGAAACAGATTGAGGAATTTGCTGGACGCGTTAATTCGGACGACCCAGACGTCAGCGTTGCGCGTATGCGTTCTCCTGAAGGCTGGTGCGAACCCGGGCAGCGGCCGGCGTTTCAGGAAATCACGCTCGTACTCGATGGTATGGTTCGAGTCGAGCATGAGGGTGGAGTGATTAACGTCCGTGCCGGCCAGGCAGTCGTGGCTCGGCCAGGCGAGTGGGTGCGATACAGTAGTCCAGAGCCTGGTGGAGCGAACTACATCGCGGTCTGCACGCCGGCGTTCTCTCAAGAAAAAGTTAACCGCGACGCCGAATAGCACCAACCACTGCAAGAATGGTCAATGTCGTGGCATGACCCGAAGTTGTTCGTGGGAGCCAACTACTGCTGCGGCGGTCAGGTCTTACCGGTCCTCGTGACTCTCGCGATCGGGACGTCCCCGGTAAACTTTCAATCGATGTCACCTTCTCAGTTTAGGCCGTGCCCAGACACCCCAAATTGCGTGTCGAGTGACGCGCGGGATGCGGTGCATCAGGTAGCTGCGTTCGACCTAGCCGCCGATGCTGACGTCGTGTGGGCGGGCGTCCACGCGGCAGTTCGGGCGATGTCACGTGTCAGGATTGTGGCGGTGACGAACGAGCGATTGCATGCGGAGTGCCATAGTGCGGTGTTCGGGTTTGTCGATGACTTGGAACTTGAACTTCGGATCAAAGACCGGCAGGTCGCAGTACGTTCGGCCGCGCGCACCGGTCGTTGGGACCTAGGCGTGAACCGCCGCCGGGTCGAGCGGCTCCGGACCGCACTTAGGGTTGAGCGCCTCATTCACTGACTCGTCTGGCCGGTCAGCACGCTCGCGTCGGAACGGGCCTCTACCATAAACTGAGCCAAAAAGTTGTGCGTCGCTCGCTCCGACGGTGTCGCGACGTGCAGGGCTCATCGGAGTGTCATAGATGAATCGAATCATGTACGGAGGGACGTGGATTACGGCGTTAGTTCTTGGCTCCGCGACCGCGGCAGTGGCCCAAGACGTGTCGCCACTGACACGGGCCGAGGCTTCGGGGTTCATGGAGACGACACGTCATGTCGAGGCTGAGGTATTTCTCCACGAGGTGGCCGACCGCTCACCAGACATCACTTTGACCAGTTTCGGGTATTCGATGGAAGGCCGCACGCTGTGGCTGGCGGTTGTTGGTGATGCGGACGGGTCGGCCGAAAGCGTGCGTCAGAGCGGGAAAACACGGGTCTATATCCAAGGCAATATCCACGCTGGTGAAGTGGAAGGTAAGGAGGCGATGCTTGCTCTATTGCGAGAGATCGCCAACGGCGCCCATCGGAACTGGCTCGAATCGATGGTCCTGCTTGTCGCGCCGATTTACAACGCCGATGGTAACGAGCGCATCACGCTCACGAACCGACGCCTGCAACACGGACCCACTGGTGGCATGGGGCAGCGTCCCAACGCACAGGGATACGATCTCAACCGCGACCACATGAAACTCGAGTCGCCCGAGGCGCGTTCTTTGGTGCGGATGTTCCGTGACTACGATCCCCACGTGCTGATTGACCTACACGCAACGAATGGGACTCATCATGGCTACCACCTGACTTACTCGCCGCCACTGCATCCGAATACCCCGGAACCAATCGTCGCCCTCCTCCGGAATCGTCTACTGCCGAGTGTGACGAAAACCATCAAGGATCGCGATGGGTGGGACTTCTACTACTATGGCAATCTTCCGCGCCAGGGCTCGAACCGGCAGCGCGGGTGGTACACGTTCGACCATCGGCCTCGGTTCGGGAACAACTATGCGGGGTTGCGTAACCGCGTCGCGATTTTGAGCGAAGCTTACGCGTATCTCCCGTTCGAAGAGCGGGTCTCTGTGACGCGCCGATTCGTAGAGGAGCTTCTTTCCTACATCCACAGTAACGGCACGGAGATCCGTCAGATCGTGACGGATGCTGAGACCGCGCTAATCATCGGACAGCAGCTCGCGGTACGCGCCGAATTCGAGCGATCGGACGCACGTAAGGAAATCTTGTTGGGCGAGGTCATGACCGAACGGCATCCACTTACTGGTCAGCCAGTGTTACGCCGGCTCGACCGGCAGATTCCGACCCGGATGTACGAGTTCGGCACGTTCGCAGCTGCGGAGACCGAACGGGTACCGAGCGCTTACTACATCCCAGCGGTTCTTACTGGCGCGATCGATCGGCTCGAGGCGCACGGCGTCCAGACCGAACAGTTCAATGGCCCGACGACTCGTGAAGTCGAACGGTTTAAAATTGAATCGTCGACCGCTGCCGAGCGAGAATTTCAGGGACATCGGGAACGGACGCTTACGGGTATGTACCAATTGGCGGACGTCACGCTAGCAGCTGGCACTCGGATCGTTCACGTCGATCAGCCGCTGGGCCGGCTCGTTTTTACTTTACTTGAACCGCGTTCCGACGATGGTCTCGTCAATTGGAATGTGCTCGACGAAGTGCTCAGTGACGCGGACTTCTATCCAATCGTGCGGTCGGTTCAGTAAGTGGCGGCAGAGATTTTAGCCGGGTGGGAGATGGTGGCGACTGAGTCGAATCAGCGGTGGAATCCCGATGAGTACGACCGGACGGCTCGCTTCGTGTCGGACCTCGGGGCGGACGCCTTGGCTCTACTCGACCCCTCGCCAGGTGAACGAATCCTCGATCTCGGTTGTGGTGACGGGGTACTCACCGAGCGGATCATCCGCGTTGGGGCCCGCGTGGTGGCGCTCGACAGCAGTGCTGAGCAGGTTACGGCGGCTCGAGGGCGTGGCGTGGACGCGCGCGTTGGCGATGCGGCATCCCTTGAGTTCCAGAACGAGTTTGATGCCGTCTTTAGTAATGCCGTCCTGCATTGGATCAGGGACGTAGATGCGGTCCTGGCTGGCGTGCACCGGACACTGCGGTCTGGTGGCCGGTTCGTTGCCGAGTTCGGCGGCGCGGGAAACATCGAGACCGTTCGTTTAGCACTGGTGGCCGCACTTAATCGACGTGGTTTCGATGGGCAGGCTCTGGACCCTTGGTATTTTCCCGGCGCGGCGGAGTACTCGGACCGTCTCGAAGCGCACGGGTTCGTCGTAGAGTCTGCGGAACTTTTTGATCGCCCGACGCGGCTTACCGGGGACATGTTGGATTGGCTGGCACTCTTCGGACAGCGGTTTTTCGCCGCGCTCAACGAAGGCGACCGTCCGACGGCGGTTGCTGAGGTGTGTGATGCTGTGCGGGCTGGGTTACAGCGGGCCGACGGAACCTGGATGGTCGACTACGTCCGGCTACGCGTCAAGGCCTTGAAAGCCGATGATGGCGCCATTGCGACGAAGCACCACGCATGAGCGTGGTCGTTGTGGATTGAGGCAGGATTGGAATTGCCAAGATGATCCGACTTGTTAGAGCGTCGATCGGCATTGCTATCGCGATGGCGTTGGTGATGTCCATTGGGGGAATGTGGCTGGCACGTCGCGAGGCGGCGCGGCTAGTCACGAGTTCCTTTGAAAGCCGGCGGCCGATTTTTGAGACTCCGTCTGATGTCGGCATGGACTATCGCGACGTGCAGGTCACCAGTGCTGATGGGTTGGATTTGGCTGGGTGGTGGATACCGTCACGGAACGGCGCGGCACTCATCGTCCAGCACGGCTACAAGACGAATCGCTCGACGCGACTCCTCGGGATCGCGGCGCTGCTGGTGAAGCACGGCTACGGCGTCTTACTGTCATCGGTGCGCGCGCACGACGTCAATGGTGGTGAAGTGATCTCGTTCGGCCTCGAAGAGATGCAGGACATGGCAGCCTGGGTCGCGTTCGTAGGCCAGGTCGATGGAGTAGACCCTCAGCGGATCGGCATCTTCGGCAACTCCATGGGTGGGTCACTCGCCATCCAGCTGGCCGCACAGTCACCTGCGATTAAGGCGGTTGTCGCTCACAGTGCGACCGCCTCCATTCGTAGCACGGTCGAGACGAGCGTCCGATACTTCACCGGCCTGCCGCCCCTTCCATTCGCGCCGATGATCTTGTTCTGGGTTGAGCGTGATTGGGGCATCGATGCAGATGTGCTCGACTTCACGCAGTGGATCGACGATCTTAGCCCGCGCCCGGTGCTGTTGATGCAGGGCGGAGCTGATGTTGTGATCGCGCCCGCGAGTGGGCAACTCTTGTACGAGGCGGCTTTGGAGCCGAGGGAGCTCTGGTTCGATGCGGCACTCGATCATGTCGCGTTTTTCGACGAGCGGCCGGAGGAGTTCGAGCGGAGAGTTGTTGGCTTCTTCGACTGGTACTTACTCGATTCCTTCACGGAGCCGCTGGCCATCGACGGCTTGCCTCAGCCTTATCTACCGGAGTCCCGCTGAGACGGGGCGTTGGGTTGTTCCATTGGTCGACTTCGAGGCCTGCCGGGTTGACGAAGCGGGGTTGACATCATCGGTTGAGGCGCCTAGGCCGCGCTGCGCCATGTGTGAAACGATTCGGGCGTTGCCGCGGAGCAGTTTTCAAGGCTTTACTGGTGCGTATCGCGGCCGTGAAGGACTCTGCGCGAGATTCCAGCTGACCTGGTGCACAAGCCTGGCGATTGTTTCGAGCTTCTTATAGTTAATCTTTTCGGGCCGGTCGTAGGGCGTGTGGTAATCGGGATGAAGCCCGGTGTGGAAGAACAACGCCGGCACCCCGTTCTGCAGAAATGGCCACTGGTCGCTCCGGCGCAGCAGATTCGAGGGGTTGTTGTCGTAGTCCATCTTCAGTTTGAGTCCGTACACTTCATTTGCCTCCTCGACCTCATTCCGCAGATCAGGGCTGTAGGTATACCCCATGATGTTGACGGAATTCAGGTTCGACTCGGCTGTCTGAATTTCCAGCCCGTTGAAACGCCGGCCGCCGCCAACGGGTACCTCCTCGTTGCGGCCTACCATGTCCATGTTCAGAACGGCGACGGTCTGATCGAGTGGCACGATCGGGTGTTCAGTGTAGGCCCAGGCTCCAAGCAGGCCACGCTCTTCCGAATTCCAGGCTGCGAAGAGCACCGACCGTCGTGGCCGAACACCGTCGGCAGCGGCGAGGGCGTACGCCTCGGCGATCTCCAGAAGCGCGACTGTACCCGAGCCGTCGTCATCGGCGCCGTTGAAGACTCGCCCACCATCGACGCCGTCATGGTCGTAGTGTGCGCAGATGATGATCAGCTCGTCGGACAACTGAGGATCCGAGCCCTCGATTATCGCAACTACGTTGCGGTCCGGTATGGCATGGCGGTCCACGGTGGCGATCAGCTCGACTTGCTGCTCATTCAACGGGATCGGCGTCACACCGCCATCGGCTTCCGCCGCCTCACCCAACTCTTGGAGCGTGTAGCCCGAGTCGCGGATGAGTCCTTCCGCCACGGCGGTAGAGATCTGAGCAACCGGAATTCTGACTTGGTTCATCCAAGCTGCTAGGGTGTAACGCGGCACCCGCCTCGGGTTTGCTGGCCACGCGAAGTTGGCTTGTGCCTGGAAGTCGTCGGGGCCAGCGTGATTGTGCACGTCGGTGGTGATGAGCAGGGCGACGGCGCCCCGTTCCTGTGCAGAAAGCGCCTTCCGAATGGTGCGCGATGCTTCCGATGTGACGATGCCATCGAACACGCTGTTGGGGTCGCGCTCGCCCGGCTCATGATCGAGGATGAGGACGACCTTGTCGTTCACCGATCCACCGCCGTAGTCGTCGTGGTCGCGCTCCGGGGAGACGATGCCGAAACCGGCGAACGCCAAGTTGCCTCTTGCGTGCCCGCTAGCGCTGAACCTGAGCGGGTAGTAGTCCTGTCGCAGGCCCACACTGCGCTTGGAGTCACCAGCGCCCGCCGTGATCAGCAACTGATTACCGTCACCGAGCGATGCCGTCATTAAGTTGTACTCGTGGAAGAAGGAGCCATTTCTACCGGCCGAGGTCAGTCCCATCCGCTCGAACCGAGATTTAATGAACTCAGCAGCCAACCGATTTTCAGACGTGACGGCCAGCCGTCCCTGCATGGCATCAGACGCTAGAAAGAAGAGGTCAGCTCGCAGGTCCGATTGGCGGATCGAATCGTTCTGAGGTGCCTGCTCCTGAGCCAGTAAGGTGGGAGTTGTCAGTATGACCAGTAGTGCGAACGTGCGTTTCATCATGTCTCCTCCCGAAGGGTTCGCAGTATACCTTGACCGTTCCGCCCGCGGCCGTCAGCCGAAGGTCGCTTGCTTTGAGGGCGCTGCGATTCTCAGTAGCAACTGGCGCTCGGTCTGTGTCGGTAGGGGAACCCTGTTGGACCTTAAATTTATGGCCTTTCGTGCTAGCATGGCGGCCCAAAATTGAAGGTCGAGGAACCACACTATGACAACGCGCGCGTCGCGTGTCACTCCACCGTTCTGGCCCCTCTTCACGGCGTGGCTCTTCCTCTTAGGTGGAGCCGCATGTTCGGAGGTGTTGCCGCCGGAGCCATTTGAGGTCACCGAAAAATCAATCACGGAGCTCCAGATGGCGATGGAGGCTAGGGTCGTCCTGTCGGAGCAACTCGTCGAGATGTATCTAGCACGAATCGAGGCATACGACGAGCACGGTCCAGCGATCAACGCCATCATTGTGTTGAACCCCGAAGCCGTCGAGACCGCACGTGCGCTCGATGAGGAACGCCGGGTTGCGGGTTCCCGCGGGCCGCTACATGGTATTCCGGTACTGATCAAGGACAACTACGACCTGGCCGGCCTTCCGACAACGAATGGTTCGATCGCGATGGCCGATGTGCTGCCGCCCGACGATGCCTTCCAGGTGCGCCGATTGCGGGAGGCTGGGGCGGTAATCCTCGGCAAGACCAATCTGCACGAGTTTGCGCGCGGAATCACCACAATCAGTTCAATTGGGGGACAGACCAGGAATCCCTACGACACGTCGCGCAATCCCGGTGGTTCGAGTGGGGGCACCGGGGCGGCCATGGCTGCGAGCTTTGCGGCAGCGGGTATGGGCAGCGACACTTGTGGGTCCATCCGTATCCCGTCGATGCACAACAACTTGGTTGGCCTACGAGGAACCGAAGGCTTGTCGAGTCGCGACGGCGTCGTGCCGCTCTCGCACACGCAGGACATCGCTGGCCCGCTCACACGCAGCGTTACCGATCTTGCCATTATGCTCGACGCGACCGTGGGGACTGACCCTGCCGATCCAGTGACCCTCGACGCCAATAACAGAATCCCTGCAACCTATACATCGTCACTCGATGTCAATGGCCTAGAGGATGCTAGGCTCGGGCTGTTAACAATGCTCGTTGTTCAGGAGTCCGAGGATGAAACCGTGGCCGACGTTATTTCCACGGCTGTGGACGACCTGGAAGGGCTCGGCGCCGAGGTCGTTGAGGTGGAGATCGACGGTCTGGCTGAGCTCCTGGACACCTATGTGGTCTTGAGTCACGAGTTTAAATTTGATCTCGAGGCGTATCTTGCGGCTACGCCTGCCGCGCCGGTCAGCTCGCTCGCGCAAATACTTGCCGAGCGACTCCATCATCCTGCTGTGCGCGAACGGCTCGAACAATCGAACGCCGTGGAATCGCTCGACACTGATGAATATCGGGAGGCGATCGGGCGTCGTGACGTCCTCCGCCGCGCCGTGCTTGCCACCATGGCCGAACTCGAGATCGATGCGCTGGTCTATCCTACGATGCGCCAGCAGGCAGCGCGCATCGGTGAGCGCCAGGGGGGGGACAACTGCCGGTTGAGCGCGCACTCCGGGCTACCGGCCATCACCGTGCCGGCTGGGTTCACTCCTGATGGTATGCCTGTAGGGCTGGAAATGCTGGGTCGGCCGTTCGCAGAGCCCAAGCTCATCGCGCTGGCCTACGCATTCGAGCAGGGCACCGGGCATCGGCGCCCGCCATCGTCCACGCCACCGCTGGGTATGACCGATCCGGTAGTTCAGTGAGCGACAATTTCCGTACGGGACTGTAAGGTGACGAGTGACGAACCAATCAGCGCGCGGAGCCCTAGTGGCTCGCCCAAGATGAAGGCACCGACGATGCACACCATCCAGCCCGTGCGCTTCAAGTCATCTGGTGCCGTCTCTCAAATGACCGCTGCGAACGGCTTACCTGGAATAGTGTCCAGCTCGCTGGGTGATTCGATCCGTGGCCATGGACTAATCTTCTGGGCGCCTGACGACGGGTCAGGTGAGCGGCGCAAGCTTGACGCCATCGACACTGACCAGATTACTCCGGCTGCCGATTGCGTGTCGGAAAGTCTCGATACACTTGACGAGCGTTGGAAAGCGGGCACGTTCCGCTACCTGATGCCTGATTTCCGTGCCCGGGTGCATGCCGGCCAGGTCTTCGTGATCGCTGGTGATCGGTTTGCGATTGGCTCGTCTCGGGAGATGAGCCCAGCCGGACTGAAGGCCGTCGCCGAGGAAGCGGGTCTCGAGCTGGTCATCGTTTGTGGCCAGAATATGGGAGACATCTTCCGACGCAATGCCTTCAATCTTGGTCTACACGTTGTTCAGTGTCCGGAGGCGGTGGCTGATGCCAGTGACGGAGACGTCTTCGCGTTCAATCCTCAGACGAGAGCGCTCGCGAACGAAACGCAGCAGAAGAGCTACACGCCGGTACCGCTTACCGAGAAAGAGGAGGAGATTCGTTGCAGTGGCGGGATCTTTGCAGTCGGCCGGCGTGAACTAGGCGAGGCCAGTGCGACTACGCCCTTGATCGAGTGGCCTGACCCGGAGCGAGCTCGCCGGATGACGACGACCGAGCAGATTATTTGGGCGCACCGGGTCGACAAGGCCGGCGAGGTGGAGCCAGGCCGAACATTTCGGGTTTACGCGGACCTTTTGCCCGCCTCGGATGGCACCGCGCCGTTTGCTATCCATACCTTCAACCAGATTACCGGCGGTGACTGGATCTTTCCGAGGCAGGCCGCTATCGCGAACGACCACTTCGTGTTCACTCGTCAGGCGGCTGACGACCGGCAAACTACCATCGGCCGAGATTTCGCGTGCCAGCACGGCTTGGAGAAGCCTTACTACGCGAACCCGGGCGACGGCATCTTTCATTTTTATTTTCCCGAGCAGGGGCTGGTCTTGCCGGGGCAGTTCATTCCAGGTGCCGATTCCCATAGTCGAGCTTACGGGGCGTATGGCGCAGTCGGCGTTGGAGTCGGCTCAACGACACTCGGGTTCGGTTGGTCGACCGGCTACATCTACTTCACGCTGGTGCGCCAGCGGCGGATTATTTTTTCAGGGTGCTTGCAGCCTTGGATTAGTGGTAAGGACATTGTGCTCGAGTTGTTGCGGCGGTGGGGGGCTCAGCAGTCGCAGGGGATGTCGGTCGAATTCATCGACGCCGACTGTCAGCTACCGATGGCCTACCGCAATACCATCGCTAACATGATGGCGGAAGGCGAGGCAATGAATGGGATCTTTGCCCAAGACTCCGTAACCGATGCTTGGTATAGCGCCAAGGGAGTCAACATGCTGCCGTATCCGGCCGTCCGGCCTGGCCCAGATGCGGTGTACGCCATCGATGAGGAGTTGTCGTTGGCCAATATCACCACGATGATTGCCAAGCCGTTCAGTCCCGGCAACGCGTTTCCGGCCGAAGAGGTGGCGCGGGAACGCATCACGTTTGACAAGGCGCTCATCGGCTCGTGCACGAACGGTAGCTACGAAGACCTGCTGTCGGCCGCCCTCGTGTTACGCGAGTCCGGTGCGACGCGTGCCGTGACTGATTTAGTCGTGTTTCCCGGTTCGGGGGGCGTTGGACAGCAGATCGAGCAACCCGATCCCAGACTTGGTGGCGACTCGGTTGCTGATGTCTTCCGTGCACTTGGTGGCCAGATCCGTCAGTCGTGGTGTGGTCCCTGCTTCGGTCAGGGGCCGGACGCGTTGGGCCGTGGCCAGCGCGCCATTACCACCTTTAACCGCAATTGGCAGAACCGGATGGGTCTTGGAGGCGAAGGCTATTTAGCCAGTCCGGCGGTTGTTGCCTCATCAGCACTTCTTGGCTATATGGCGCCGCCCGGCGAACTGGGGCTAATCTGGGATCCAGATCGTTTTGGCGTTTAGCCCGCTCCCACCGAAGGGTGTAATAGGTAAACGGACGAGCGACTATCCTCGTCTTTACTTCTCTAAGAGGCCTCACTACGGTCTCGCCCTCCTTCGAGCTGGACGAATTCAGTGATTACGAAACGATCGGCCACTTGAAATGCGCGCCGTGGGGCGCGCCGGTGAGGAGAGACGCGCGGCAGTGAATCAGCTTGGGTGGAACGAATTGGGAAGGACGACTGGACGGTCGGCAGTGTTGATGCTCGTAATGGTGTTGGGTGCGGGCATAAACGGGTCGGCGGCGCAATCGGCGGATGGTGACGGCGGTGGCGCGGTCAACCCAGTTTCTGGCGCAACGGCTGAAATGATTGACAGCGAACCGTTGCTGGATGGCCAAATTCTTGGGGATCCGACCTGGATGGCAATCGAACCGGTCATTGGTTTTACGCAGACGACACCCGAAGAAGGCCAACCCGCCTCTGAGCGTACCGAAGTCCGCATCGCCTATTCGACCGACACGCTATTTTTTGGGGTGATCTGCTACGACGATGATCCGTCGACACTCATCATCTCGGATAGCCGCCGCGATTCGCCGCTCAATGAGACCGACAGTTTTCAGATCATTCTTGATACCTACCTCGACCAGCAGAACGGTTTTGTGTTTGGCACCAATCCTTCCGGTCTCGAATACGATGGCCAAGTTACGAGCGAAGGCCAAGGCACTGGCAGGTTCGTGGGCGGCGGAAGTGGCGGGGGCCGGCAGCAGCAAGGTTCTGGGCAGGGACTTAATATCAACTGGGACGGGTCGTGGGAAGTCCGCACTCAGGTGACCGACTTCGGCTGGAGCGCCGAGTTTGCGATTCCGTTCCGAACGCTCCGTTATCCGGGGGAGACCCTTCAAACCTGGGGGCTGAACTTTCAGCGGAATATTCGGCGCCGGAACGAGACAGCGTTTTGGGCGCCGTTGCCGCGCCAGTACAATCTTTATCGCCTGTCGATGGCTGGTAGATTGACCCAGTTGCGGGTGCCACCGCAACAAAACTTAAAGCTTGTTCCGTATCTGCTTGGTGACGCAGTGCACTCGGATGTTGCCAGTAGCGATACGTTAGTTCAGGGTGATGTCGGTCTTGATGTGAAATACAGTGTCACGCCGAGCCTGACACTGGATGCGACTTACAACACTGATTTCGCACAAGTGGAGGTGGACGATCAGCAGGTCAATCTGGATCGGTTTAATCTATTTTTTCCTGAAAAGCGGCCGTTTTTTCTGGAAAATGCTGGCCTATTCGGCGTCGGCAACTCCGGAATGGCTGAGTTGTTCTTTAGCCGTCGAATCGGTATCGGGCCGAACGGCACGGTGATTCCGATCGTGGGTGGTGCCCGGCTGTCAGGTCAGGTCGGTGGGAACGTAAATGTCGGCCTACTCAGTATGCAGACCGAGGAAGTTGCGGGCGTCGCCCCATCGAACAACTTCACGGTCGGTCGAATTCGAAAAGATTTGCCGAACCGCTCGAACATTGGCGCCATTCTTGTTAATCGGCAGGCTTCAGGTAACCTGGCTGGCTCGGACGACTACAATCGGACGTACGGCATCGACGGGCGTGTGGGGATTGGCCAAAACACGACAATTAATGGTTTTGTGGCTCGGACAAAGACGCCGGGAAAGGTCGGGTCCGACCATGCTTACAGCCTGAGGTATGTCTACAATTCACAGGCGTGGCAACACGACTACAGCTATGGCGTGGTCGGACAGAATTTTAATCCTGAAGTTGGCTTTCTCAGGCGTAGCGGTTATCGCAACTTCAATAGTCGCTCGATGTACACCTTTCGACTTGGTCCAGACGCCCCGCTGAAGCTTCATGAACTCCGACCGCACGTGAGATGGAGCTCTTTCTGGGACTTTAACGGATTTCAGGAAACCAGTAGCGCGCACATTGATAACCATTGGGAGTTCAAGAATGGCACTGAAATACATACGGGTATGAATCTCAAGACCGAAGGTGTGACAGACGCGTTTAACATTATGCCTGGCATTGTTGTGCCCCCAGGCACCTACGATCACAAGGAAATGCAGTTAGTCGTCATGACCAGTCAGGCTTTGCCATGGAGTGTTCAGCTTTACACGTGGGCAGGCGGAGCCTGGGGTGGAGACCGCCTGACAATTCGGCCGTCGGTGCGCTACCGCATGGGAGAAGCTTTCAACACTGAGGTCAGTCTGAGTCGAAATAAGTACGATCTTTCCGGTGGGGAGTTCGTGACCAATCTTATAATTGCTAGGACGTCGTATTCGTTCACGCCACGGGTATTCATCCAGAGCCTGATCCAGTACAACGACAAAGCCGACTTGTGGTCGAGCAACCTTCGCTTCGGTATCCTCGGGCAAGCCAATACCGGGTTGTTTCTCGTCTACAACGACACGCATGGTCTCGGTGGGCCTATCCCAGAGACGTCCGGGCGAAGTCTTATACTTAAATACAGCCACCTGTTCGACGTATTGCAGTAGAGCATTGGGTCGCTGAGGTCGACTCGGCACCGCTGCTTGCATCGTCTAGTGGTGATCGCGTACCGTCGGCCAACATGACCGATACCTCGCGCGGCCCCTGGATCGAAACGTATAACGAGGATACATCCGGCCTAGATCCCGCGCTGCAGGATCTCTATGCCGCGGTGCGGGATCCGCGCGGCCACGTCGACAACATCTTAAAGATTCACAGCCTACACCCCGCCTCGCTGCAGGTGCACCACGAGTTCTACAAGCTGGCGATGCACGGTTCATCGCCGCTGAACAGGATTCAGCGGGAGATGATTGCCGTTGTAGTGTCTGCCGAGAACGCGTGCCACTATTGAATTCGCCATCACGCAGCGGGCCTGCGTCGGCTAACCCGTGATGACAGCTTGGTCGAACAGCTGGCGACCAACTACCGCGCGGCTGACTTGTCCAAAGCCGATCGCGCCATGCTCGACTATGCGACCTTGCTGACGCGTGAGCCCGGGGCCGTCCGGAAGGTCGACATCGATCGTCTCCAGGGGGCTGGTTTCAGTGACAGGGCAATTCTGGACATCAATTTGGTGACCGGCTACTTCGCGTTTGTTAATCGTCTAGCCGATGGTTTGGGTGTGCCGCTTGAGGAGTTCTGGGATGCTGACGAGACTACGACTGAGAAATCCTGAGTCGCGCGTTCGCTTGGCCGCGTTGGTGCTGGCTGTCACCGCACTGACAGCACGTCCGGGAGCCTTTGAGTTTCAAGATGCCTCCACTGTTGGCGTTGACGTGGCGGGTGCTTGGCAGGCCAGCACCTACATTCTAAAAGATGGCACCGAGCATCTGGTCACCGGTCAGATTTTTTTCACGGGGAGCAACTGGACCGTCCTGTTTTTTGTGCTCGACGACTTTGGGTTGGCACGACGCGGTTCGGGAGAAGGTGGCACCTTCACGCTGACTGGGGACCAACTGGTGTTAACGCACCGATACCACTTGTCGGCCGGCGAAGCGATGCCCGGACTAGCGGCGAGCGAGTTACGCATGGTGGCGCGCGGGCCGGACACGAACGCGCCCCAGGAGCCGTGTCAGGTGATTCGCGACGATGACCGGCTACGGCTGAACTTCCCGAGTGGCAACGCGATGACCTTCATCCGCGCGATGTGAGAGCGTTAGTATCGTCGCGGGTGGTCGCGGTAGATTCAGTTCTTAAAGAATTCCTTTTTGAGCCTCAGCAGCAGCGGGATTGAGAAGAGCACTGACACCAAGTTTGGGATGGCCATCAGGCCGTTCAGCGTGTCGGCGACACTCCAGATGAGTTCTAGTGAACCAGTCGCTCCCAGGTAAATAAAGACTAGCCAGAGAATCCGATAAGGTAGGGCGACCTTAGCGCCGAACAGGTAGACGATGCCGGTCTCGCCGTAGTAGCTCCACCCAATCACCGTCGAGAAAGCAAACAGCATGATGCTACTGGTGACAATGATGTTACCGAACACGCCCGGTAATCCCGAACGAAACGCCTCGCCCGAAAGTGCGGCGCCAGTCATGCCCTCGATCTGCCAGGTGTCGGTAACCAGAATGGCCAGCCCGGTAACGGTGCAGACCAGGACCGTATCGACGAATACCTCGAAGATCCCGTAAAGTCCCTGTCTCACAGGGTGGTCCGTCTTAGCGGCCGCGTGCACCATCGGCGCGCTACCGAGGCCCGCCTCGTTGGAGAACAGTCCGCGTGCGATACCAGCCCGCATCCCGGCGCGCACGGTCGCACCGGCAAAACCACCAGTCGCGGCTGCACCACTGAACGCGCTCTCAAAAACGAGTGCGACGGCACCAGGAAGGTCGGCATAGTGGAGCAG
>DBHR01000112.1:0-2957 GCA_002296225.1 Acidobacteria bacterium UBA823
ATCATCAACGCGTTTGTGCGTGGCGTCAACGCCTATATCGAGCTGACCGAGCGGCGGCCAGAGCTACTGCCGCTTGAGTTTGGCTTACTGGGCATTACGCCCGGCCGATGGACGCCGGAGGTTGTGATTTCACGCCACCAGGGTCTTTTAGCCAACGTGACGAGCGAGTTCGCCTATGGCCAGGCCATTGCACTTGTCGGTCCCGAGCAGGTTCGGGAGTTGTCCTGGTTCCGACCGGGCGAGCCCGTATTGGTAATGGACCCCGTCATCGACGGGTCGCTGCTGACTGAGGAGATCCTCGACGTCTACCGAGCGTTCAAACGGCCGATGCGATTCGTGCCAGAGGATGTGGCACTGGCATTTCGTGCCGACCGTGCGTCGTTTGAGCAG
The DNA here is from genome assembly GCA_002296225.1 of Acidobacteria bacterium UBA823. Lineage (GTDB taxonomy): Bacteria > Acidobacteriota > Vicinamibacteria > Vicinamibacterales > UBA823 > UBA823. The sequence goes on from DBHR01000112.1 coordinate 391, forward strand.
GTGGCCGCCGGGATGCCAGCGGAGGTCGACCTCGCGGACGAACGGGACGCGATTGGGAGCAACAATTGGGTCGTTGGCGGCGGCCGCACACTGAGCGGTTTTCCGTTTATGGCCAACGATCCGCATCGGGTGCAGCAAGCGCCGTCGCTTCGGTATTTGGTGCATCTCGTCGGTCCCGGCTGGAACGTCATCGGCGGCGGCGAGCCGGTCTTACCAGGTGTGTCGATCGGGCACAACGAACACGGCGCTTGGGGCCTGACGGTGTTCGGCCAGGATAGCGAGGACCTATACGTTTACGAGACAAATCCAGACGACCCGCTCGCATACCTATACCTCGGCCGCTGGGAACGGATGCGGGTGATCGAGGAACAAATTGCGGTGAAGGGCGAGCCGCCCGTCACCGTGGAGTTGAAGTACACGCGACATGGTCCGGTGCAGTACGAGGACCTGGAACACCGGAAGGCGTACGCACTCCGGGCTGCGTGGCTCGACGTCGGTTCGGCGCCGTATCTGGCCAGTCTACGCATGGACCAAGCGCGTAGCTGGGAAGAATTCCGTGAGGCGTGTGGCTACAGCCGGATTCCGGCCGAGAACATGGTGTGGGCCGACCGGAACAAAAACATCGGATACCAAGCGGTTGGCGTATCACCGATTCGTCCGAATTGGAGCGGGCTCGTCCCTGTGCCTGGTGACGGTCGGTACGAGTGGGACGGCTACCTTCCCATTGGGGCACTTCCGCATGTCGTCAATCCTCCCGAAGACTACTTTGGAACGGCCAATAACTACATGGTGCCGGACGGGTATCCGCACCTCGACGCGCTGCACTACACGTGGGGAGACGAGATGCGCGCCGCTCGGCTCAACGAGGTGCTCCGGTCCGGCCGTCGTCATACGCTCGTCGATATGATGCGGCTCCAGCACGATGAGCTCTCGGTGCCCGCGCGGAATCTTGTGCCATTCCTCCACGGCATTACGCTCAATGACCCAGCAACCGATGCCGCACGGCGTCAGCTGCTGGGTTGGGACTCGATACTCAGTCGCGATTCGGTCGATGCGGCGATCTACGTTGCCTGGGAACGACGTCTGATGCAGAACGTGCAGGATTTGCTCGTGCCGAAGTCGATCCGCGATCTGCTAGGTCGCTTGAATATGAAGAAGGTGGTCAACTGGTTGGCGGCACCCGACGGACGGTTCGGACACGACCCGATCGAAGGTCGAGACCGGCTCTTGGCAGAAAGCTTGGGGCAGGCGCTTGAAGACCTGGAGGTCCGACTTGGTTCCGACCAGGCTCAGTGGCGCTACGGCCAGCCCGACTTCAAGCACGCGCTCATTCGTCATCCGCTGAGTGCAGCCGTCAACGCCAGCACGCGAGCCCGTCTGGATGTGGGTCCTGTACCACGCGGCGGATACGGTCGTACCCTCAACAACACCGGCAACGGCGACAATCAGACGTCAGGCGCCTCGTTCCGGATCATCGTCGACACCGAAGACTGGGATCATGCGGTCGGGACGAACGCGCCGGGACAGGCGGGGGACCCCAACGACCCGCATTACCGGGATTTGTTTGAGTTGTGGGCGGAGGGGAAGTATTTTCCGGTATTCTATTCGAGAGCAAAGATTGAGTCTGTCGCCGAGCGCACCGAGCGATTGGTGCCCACTGAGCCCCGGTAGCGACATAACCGGCGGCGGTTTCAGATGAGAGGGACCAAGATGAAACGTTTGAGCATAGTCGTCTCGCTGCTGATTGTTGCGGTCATCGCCCTGGTTCAGGCTGGCAACCAGCCAACCCGTGCTCGCAATGGCATGGTTGTGTCACAGAACGCCATCGCGTCTCAGGTGGGTATTGACGCGCTGGAGGACGGCGGAACGGCGGTTGATGCCGCTGTGGCCACAGCCTTCGCGCTTGCCGTCACGCATCCAACCGCAGGAAACATCGGTGGCGGCGGATTTCTCGTACACCGGGCCGCGTCGGGCGACTCGATTGCGTATGATTTCCGCGAGGTTGCGCCCTCGGGCTCGTCGGCAACGATGTGGTTTGAGGACGATGAGTACTCGTTTGAGCGACATCATCTCAGCCACTTGTCGGTTGGCGTGCCCGGGACGGTTGCGGGGCTGCATCTAGCTTGGCAGGAACACGGCACGCTGCCTTGGCGGCGTTTGGTCGAACCGGCGATCGCGCTCGCGCGTGATGGATTTACGGTGACGTACGCTTTGTCGGCGTCACTTAAACGCACGCTGCAGCGCATGAGCCAATACCCCCCGTCAGTTGCACATTTTTCAAAAAATGGTGTGCCCTATGAGGCCGGCGAGACCTTCGCACAGTCGGACCTCGCTAGAACGCTGGAGCGGATCGCCGATCAAGGACCCGCCGGGTTCTATCGAGGAGAGACGGCTCGGCTGATCGCTGACGAGATGCGGAAGAACGGCGGTTTGATCACCGAGGCAGACCTGGCGAGCTATGAAGCGAGGAAACGGGAACCGATCCGTGGGACCTATCGCGATTACGAGATCATCTCGATGCCGCCACCGAGTTCGGGCGGAACCGTGTTGGTGCAGATGCTTAACGT
>DBHR01000112.1:3337-14265 GCA_002296225.1 Acidobacteria bacterium UBA823
TGATCGCCGAAGCGATGCGCCGCGGGTACGCTGACCGGGCACTGCATCTCGGCGATCCGGATTTCAACGCCGACATGCCGATTGCACGATTAACATCTAAGAGTTACGCCGCTGAGCAGCGTATGTCGATCGATACCGACCGCGCATCGGTTTCGAGTCCCACGAGCTTCACTTGGCCGGCTGAGAGCTCCGAGACGACCCATTTCTCGGTCGTGGACCGGGACCGGAACGCCGTCTCGCTCACCTACACGCTGGAATTCGGCTATGGCTCTGGGATCGTCGTGCCCGGGGCCGGCTTCCTGCTGAACAATGAGATGGGCGACTTCAACGCGGGGCCGGATACGACGACCGCTGAGGGTCTTATCGGGACCGAGCCCAATCTGACGGCGCCGGCCAAGCGGATGCTTTCGAGTATGACGCCGACCATCGTTGCCAAGGGCGACCAACTGTTTATGGTCACGGGTAGCCCGGGCGGACGGACGATCATCAACACGGTGCTTCACACGATTCTCAACGTTGTGGATTTCGGAATGAACATTCAAGAGGCGATCGACGCCCCGCGCTTCCACCATCAATGGCTGCCAGACCGGATTAACTACGAGCGGCACGGGCTGTCCCCCGATACGCTGACTTTGCTTGAGTCACGCGGCCACGCGTTGCGCGAGGTAACCGGTCAAGGGGTGGCGGAGGCGATTCTCTTCAACGTTGAAGACAATCTACTAGAGGCCGGATTGGACCGACGCGCCGCCGACGGCGGAGCCGTCGGGACTGACCGGTAACGACGCGCGCGGCGAACCCTCGTGGCCGCCGTTTGCGTTGTCAGTATGCGCTCAGCATACCGCCGTCGACTTGAATCGCGGTGCCCGTGATGTAGCTTGCGGCCTCGGATGAGAGGAAGACGGCTAGATTTGCCAGTTCTTCTGGCTGCCCCAGTCGGCCGATAGGGATGGTTGCCACCGAAGCTTTTTGAATCGCGTCGACGGTCGTTCCTTCCCGCTCGGCGTCGGCACGGTCCAGTTCGTCGATCCGCTCCGTGGAGATCCGTCCTGGTGCGATGACGTTGACTAGGATGTTGTCCATGGCGAGTTCTTTCGAGAGGGTCTTCGCCGTGCCTAGTACGCCCATCCGCATCGCATTCGACAACACCAGATTCGGAATCGGTTGCCGGATCGACGACGACGCAATCGCTATCAGCCGCCCGTAGCCAGCCTGTTGCATCTGCGGGACGGCAGCGCGGGCTATGCGGACGAAGCTCATTAAGCTCAGTTCGAACGCCAGCGCCCACTGGCTCTCGTCGATGGCAGCGAATCCGCCAGCCGGTGGTCCACCGGCGTTGTGGATTGCGATTTCAAGACCGCCGAATTCGTCGATGCAAGCCTGAACCAGCTTCTGGGCCACGTCATGGTCCTCGACGTTGGCCACTACGGCATGTACGTGGGCGCCCGTCTCGCGTCGGATGCGGTCGGCTGCTTCTTCAATCCGCTCCTGGTTGCGGCTCGCGATTACTAGGCGACAGCCTTCTTTGGCTAGGCCCAAGGCACAGGCGAAGCCTAGGCCGCGACTTGATGCGCACACGAGCGCGCGCTTTCCCTTCAGTCCCAGTTCCACGATCGCTGACCTTCCTGCGGCCGGGAGTCAAACCGACCGCGCGATTTGCCCTACGGTGGCGTGTTGCCGTAAAGGCGCTGGTACGAGGCGTAGTTCGTCAGCACCTCACGGACGAATCGGCGCGTCTCGCTGTAGGGGATTGCGTCGACGAAATAGTCCTCACGTAGCCCATCCGCGGCGTTCCACCACACTTGAGCGAGACTTTCCCCGGCGTTGTACGAAGCGGCAACTGGGGCCAAGGTTCCGTCGAACATTGTGAGCAAGCGTTTCGCCAATCGGGCGCCGATAGCCGCGTTCACGCTTGGCTCGAGCATTGCGGCTTCGTCTCGGCTTACATCCCCAACACCAACAGCCGGGCCGATTACGGCCGCGGTGTCTGGCATGATCTGAAACAGACCGAGAGCCCCAACGGCCGAACGCGCCTTCGGGTCGAATCGAGATTCTTGGCGCATGATGGCAAAAAGCATGAGCGGATCGAGGCCGTTTGCCTCAGCCGCAGCTTCGACCTCGGCTCGGAACGGACGTGGGAAGACCAGTCCCCAGAAATCCTTCGGCAGATTATCGGCGGGCTGCCGGAGGAATTCGCCGAAGTGGTTGGTAATTACCCGCGCCGCGCGGTCGTGGTCTGAAGACCTTGCTAGTGCGATGGCGGTCAAGAAGGCTAGCCCTTTGTCATGCGATCGTCGCTGAAGGAGGTTCCATACTGTCTCGGCGGCGTCGAGGGGCAGGCCCGCTTGTGCCAAAAACCTTGCGGCCTGAAATTCGGGTGCGTTCAGGGTAGCTGTCGTCAGGGCGAGATTCGGAAACGAATTCCTTTTGCGTGGTCGTTCGTCTTCACCGTTGACCAAACTCTCTTCGGCGAGTCGTCTAAATCCCCGAATCCCGTAGTAGTGGTAGGGGTAGCGAGCCGTGAGCGATTGGAAAGCCTCACTTGCGGCACCTATGCGCCCGAGCCGCTGTTCGGTGACGCCCAGCCAGTACAAGGCGGCAGGCGCCAGTTCGCCCGTAGGGCGCCGGCGCACCAGGCTGCGGAGGTTGGTTGCAGCGCGGGTGAGTTGACCAGCTTCCAAGGCGGCCACACCGGCACGCCACAGGATGGTGCGCTGGGCCCCGGCAGCCCTGGTGATCCGAAAGAGTTCACGATAGACGTCCAAGCCTTCGTCGACGAGGCCCACGGCGACGAGGTAGGCGGCCAAGAGCGTGCCCGTGTCGCGTCTGATACTGAGGGGTGTTCCGGCAATCTGCCCGGCCCAAAGGTTCCCCCCTAGGGTTCTGACCTCATCCGTGCGCCCGAGTCGCACAGCGAGGCGGAAGCGGATTAGATGCACCTGTGAAACTTGCGGATGCGACGGGTAGCGACTGCTGAATGCGATACATGCCGCGATGGCTTCCTCATTCGACCGCATCGCATACAAGGTCTCGACCCGCTCCAGGTCGATCCGGGCCTGCTCGTCGGCGTTCGTGTGGACCTTTGCCCACTCGTTGAGTAGCTCGAGTGCCGTTCTGTATCGAGCGGTGCGCCGCAGCCGACGGACCATTTCGCCATATTGGTCGCTAGTGAACGGTGTCACGGGGCGTGCACGGACGAGCCGTCGTGCCGCCGTGCGGGCCTCCACAAAAGCCGCGGCCGACCGGAATTGGAGTTGTACGTTGCGGTAGAGCGCAAGGGCGCGGTCGATATCGCCGGTTTCTTCATGGAGCGAAGCCAAGCCGAGCTTCGCTCGATCCGCGGTCGGGCCGGTTCGGACGAGACTCAGGGCCTGTCGATACCTCGCTTCAGCACGCTCGGGGCGGCCCGTTTCAGTCAGTAGGTCGGCGACGGTCATCAGAAGTGGCAGGTCGCCGCGCTGCGGCCTACCGTTGGTGAGAGAGTTCAGATGGTTGTCGGCAAGATCGGCCGCACCTCGATTCACTGTGTTTTCGATGAGCCGAGACAGCGCGAAGGCGCGCAGTGCGCGCTCCTCGCTGCCTAGTGCCGACCAGAGTGCCTCACTTTCGTCAACTCTTCCGGCGTTGTTGAGGATCTGTGCCCGGAGGAGCCGTGCTTCTACCGATTCGTACGGTTCGTCGGCAAGACCGCGTTGGAGTACCGCGAGCGCCGTGTCGAACTCGCCAGCATTCAGCAGTTGCACCGCGTCAGGAAAGCGCGGCGCGGGCAACCGGAGGTCGCTTGGAGCCTGACCGAGAGCAGGCGTTGCTGACAACCACGCCACGATAAATGCCCAGTGAATCGTGCGCCCAGCGGGCGACGAAGGTAACGGTAGCATCTCGTGCAGAGTACCACGGACCAATTACCATGGTGGATGAAGGGCCGCGCAGGCGTCGGGGCACGGGCGGGTCGATGGATACGTGCGGCGTAGCGATAGGCGCTCTGTCGTGAAGATGACAGCAGGCAAACTTACTGGCATGCAGGCGGTATCGGATGACCGGGGCGCGATTGCTGCGAACCGATTACAATAATGGGTGAAGGGCCGCGAAGGCGTCTGGGCACGGGCGGGTCGACGGATGCGTGCGGCGCAGCCATAGGAGATGAGTCGTGAAGATGACAGCGGGCAAACTGGCTGGCATGCAGGCGGTATCGGATGACCGGGGCGCGATTGCCGCCGCGGCGATGGACCAGCGAGGCTCCTTGAAGAAAGCGCTCGCCAAGGAAAAAGGGAGCGATGTCAGTGATGCGATGATGGAGGAGTTCAAGGGTGCGGTGACTGAGGTGTTGACGTCGCACGCGAGTGCCATCCTGCTCGACCCCCAGTGGGGACTCGCCGCATCGAAGAAGCGGGCCAAGAATGCCGGCCTGCTACTCGCGTACGAGGAGAGCGGTTACGACAACGCCAAGCCGGGACGGCTCCCCGGACTCCTGCCCGGATGGTCGGTGCAGCGGTTGAAGTCAGAGGGGGCCAACTGCATCAAGATCCTGCTCTACTACACGCCTTTCGAGGCCCGCGAAATCAATGAGCAGAAGCATGCGTTTATTGAGCGGATTGGCGACGAGTGCCGGGCGAACGACATTCCTTTCTTCCTTGAGCCCGTCGGCTACGACCCAACCGGAGGGGATGAGAAAGGGCCCGAGTACGCCACGGTCAAGCCAAGCGTGGTCAAGCAGAGCATGGCCGAGTTCACGCAGGACCGGTATGGCGTGGACGTGATGAAGGTCGAGGTGCCGGTCAACATGAAATGTGTTGAAGGTGCCCAGGCTTTCGCCGGCACTGCGGCCTATTCGCACGATGAGGCACTTAACCACTTCCGAGCGGCTGCCGCCGTGGCAACCAAGCCGTTCATTTATCTCTCTGCTGGCGTCAGTAACGCCGAATTCACCGAGTCGCTTGAGCTCGCTGCCGAATCAGGTGTGAAGTTCTCTGGGGTGCTCTGTGGTCGCGCCACCTGGAAGGATGGGATTCCTGTGTATGCCAAGCAGGGCATCGAGGCATTCCGGAATTGGCTTGAGGGTGAGGGCGTTGAGAACATTGGCAACGTCAACAACCGACTGAAGGTCGCCAGCCCGTGGTTCGCAGCTTACGGTGCGGCGTCGGCTGAAACGCTGGCCTGAGACCCTTTCTCCCTGCCGCCGAACGTTCTTGGCGCGGTGCGCACCATGCCTTTCGAGTACTCGCCGGAGGTCCTTCAGGTGCTGGCGGAGCACGGTGTGCGGCCGACCGCTTCGACGCCCCCGGCACTCGTGAAGGACCACGTCACCACTCTGTATCTCTACGAACTCAGATCGCTCCGGGCAGCGATGATGCGGGAGGAGTTTCCGAAGCGAGAGTATGCTGACCGTGTTGCACGGTTACGAAGCCGTTATCGTCTGATGTCACTGTCTAGCGAGCGGTGGGTCAAAAAAGCGTGAGGATGTTAATCATCGGTCTGAAACACTGGTTACTGCCGTAGTCGCCGTAGCCGTGACATGAGTGCCGTGCCATCTCGCCCGAAGTGATCGTGCAACTCAAGATATTCCCGATAGAGCGAGTCATACTGTTGTCCGGCCGCAGGGTCAGGCTGGATTGTCTCTGGTTCAAGGCGGGCCATGTGTGCGACCGCTGACTCAAGTAACGCATAGCCTCCACGTTCCGGGCCGGCGGCTAGGGCGCCCAGGATGGCGGCGCCCAGTGCCGACGCGTTTGGTGAAGCGGCTCGACAGATCGGCCGCTGTGTAATGTTAGCGTAGACCTGAAGCAAGAGTGGACTCCGGGTGGCCAACCCACCGGTGGCGACGAGCTCGTTCACCGGGATCTGTTCGCTCTCGAACGCGTCGAGCACGCGGCGAGTCCCGAAACCCGTTGCTTCGATGAGGCTCCGGTACAGTTCGCCCGGAGTCGTCTGGAGCGACAGGCCGACGATAAGTCCCGAGAGGTCGGTATTGGCTAAGACGGACCGATTTCCGTTCCACCAGTCCAGCGCGACGAGTCCGTTGCCGCCTGGTCCGACCGCGGCGGCGTCCGCTTCCAGACGCGCGAACGTGTCTGAACCGCCCAGCCCGTCAGGGTCCACCAATCTGGCGAACCAGCCGAAGATGTCTCCGACTGCAGCCTGGCCAGCCTCATACCCGTAGAGCCCCTTGACGATACCGTCTTTTACAATGCCGGCCACGCCCTCGACCGGCGCATGGTTCTCGGCCAATAGCATGTGACACGTCGAGGTGCCAAGCACGGCCACCATCCGGCCAGGCGTGACGACTGTCGCGCCTAGGACCGCGGCGTGGGCGTCGATGATCGGCACGGCGACCGGCGTGCCAGCACTCAGGGTGAGGAGCGAGGCTTTTTCGCTGGTCAGCATGCCCACGCGCTGGCCAGGCGGCAGGACCTCACCCGGCAGTTTGTCTCGGACGAAGTGACGCATCCGCGGGTCGAGTGCTTCGAAAAACGCTTGGGACGGGAATCCGCGTGACCTGCTCCAGAAGCCCTTGTAGCCTGCGCCGCAGGCGTTTCTGATGAGCGTGCCAGTCAACTGGTTGGCTACCCAGTCGGCAGCCTCGACGATGCCCGTGGCAGTCTCGTAGATTTCTGGGTCCTCGTCGAGGATTTGCAGTGTCTTGGCAACGAGCCATTCCGACGATGTCCGGCCTCCGTAGTCGGGGAGAAACCGCTCGCGGCGAGCCGTGGCGATTTCGTTAATCCGATCGGCTTGTGCCTGGGCTGAATGGTGCTTCCAGAGTTTGACCCAGGCGTGAGGGCGCTTGGCGAACTCGGACCGCAGGCAGAGCGGTTGATACGTTTCGTCGATTGGCAGCACCGTGGAGGCGGTGAAGTCGAACCCCACCCCTGCGATCGCGTCGGCGGGCAGGCCGGCTTCCTGTCGAGCCTCCGTCACGACAGCGGTCAACGCGGTCAGGTAATCCCCTGGGTGCTGGAGGGCCCAGTCGGCCCCTAGTGTGCCGCCGGTGGGCAACTCGCGGTCGATGACTCCGTGCGCATAATCTGCCACCGCGGTTGCGAGTTGGCGCCCCGTGGTCATCTCTACGACTACCGCCCGGCACGACGCTGTCCCGAAGTCGATCCCGATGGAGCAGGGGGTCGCGATGTTGCTCATTGTTGAAACTTAGTGTCTTGGTGTCGGGAGAGCACGTCGTCGAGATCTCCGCAGAGGTTGACTTGCAGGCCCAGCTCCTGCGCCATCGCGGACTTCATGACGAGTGCGCGACGTGCGTGCAACGCATCGGGAGCGTATGCCACCTGAATATGGTTGGACTGGTGTTTCGCCATGAGTTGGTCGCGGTCCACGCCGTAGAGGACCGCGTGCATGATCGGCCATTGCGGCGTCGTAAGGCTCCATCGGCGCTCGGTTTCCTTGTCAGGCAGCCGAACGACCCCACCGCGACCGATGTCCATGTGGAGGGCGTCACGTTCGACGTAAATCCGACTCCAGACGAGCTCGCCCGGCTTGCTGATGCCCTTCAGCGTCGATCCGCCGCGGGGGAAGTACATGGGTGGCTGGCGCTCACCCACGGCACCGGCATAGCCGTCGATAAAGTGACTGGCCGGTGCAGCGCCAGAAATTTCGAAGACCCACACGAACTCGTCGATACCGTGGGTGCGAATCGTTTCACCCCACCGGATATCGTGCAGGGTCGTCGATGGGTCAAATCCGAGCTCCATCCACACCCGATTGGTCAGTAGCGCGTCGACCCCCGCGCACTCATCGACCTCGTTGAAGTGTGGAATCGCTTGCCCTTCAAATACGAGGTGGCCATCGTCCCCAACGACAGGTGGACGTTCGGGGTTATTCAGCAGTCCTTCGGCGAGATCAGAGGCGACGCACAGGTCCTTTAAACCCTGCTGGTATTGGATGCCGATGGCGCTGCAGCCGAAGCGAGCAGCGAGCAGCGCCGCCGCGTCGTACATTTTCAGGCCCTCTAGGACCTGATCTTCGGTGAGATGTTGGGCTGGATCCTGACCGAATCGAAATTGCATACCGCGTTCCAACAGCCAGTGGTAATGGGTGCGGGCCGTTAGGTTATCGACGTCGCGCATCGCGGCGTAGAGCGCCGACTGGCTAAGTCGTTCCTTGAATAACCCCAAGCGGTGAAGTAGGTGGTCGGGGATGATCGCGTTGAACATCCCCATACAGCCTTCATCGAACACGCCGAGGAGTGCTTGGTCAGCTCGAAGATGCGAGCCGACAGCGTGGCCACGTGCCTCAAACTCCTGAAATTCCATCGGCCACTGATGTCTGTCAAGCGGCCGCGCATGTGACACGTCGTGGGTAATGTGTCCCCGAGTCAGCCATTCAGTGAGCCCACGTCTGGCGAAATCGTCTTGAAAGTTCTCGCTCCAAATAGTGCTGTAAGGAACGCCGGCTTTGGTCAACGAGCCATTCAAGTTCAGCAGACCAACTAGGCCTGGCCATTCGCCACTCCAGTTGGCCAGAGTCAGAATTGGGCCTCGGTGCCGGATTAAACCAGCCAGGATGTGGCTTGTGTATTGCCAGACTGCCGTTGCGACGATGATTGACGCCTGTGGGTCGATTTGCCGGAAGACCTCGAGCCCGCGTGCCTGACTGTCGATGAAGCCGTGCCCGGCATCCCGGTCTGGTGCATGAGCCCGTCGGGTCTCGTGGCCCAGGCCGTCTAATGCGGTCTGCACCGTCTCTTCGAGCGCTTGCTGTGCAGGCCAGCAGCGGCAGTTGGCACTCGGCCTTGAGTCCCCACTGGCAACGACCAAGATCGGCGTTTTATCAGCCATTTACTCTGAGGTCAGGGAAGGTCAGCCCATGCCGCGAATGTGGTCGTGGGCGGCAACCCGTAGCATAACGGAATCGTCGCTAGCGGCCTCACGTTTCCCCTCCCAGGCCGCTGAGGATAGACCGCTGGGTCGGAAAAGCCGGTGACATACTCGACGGCGCGCCTCAGACGGGATTTCCAACACGCTTGGGCGGCGATGCCATGCTGGGAAGTACATCTCGAGGTAAGATCCGTGTTTCGGGGATGCTCAAGGGCTCCCTTTGAGACGCCATGCTGACTTGTGCTCAAGTGCTTGCCCAGACACTGAAGGCGGGCGGTGTCACGACCCTCTTCGGTCTTCCTGGTGGTGAGATCCTCGACTTCGTTGAAGCGGCTCGGCAAGTCGGCATCGACTTCTTGGTGATGCGGCACGAAGCGACGGCGTCGCTGATGGCCGATGCGACAGGGCGGATGCTGTGCCGTCCCGGTGTCTGCGTCTCTACACTCGGCCCGGGGGCGGTGAACATGACGCTAGGCGTCGCGAACGCGTATCTCGACCGGTCGCCACTCCTCGCCATTACAGCGGTGACGGCGACTGCGGCCGGACGCTATGCGACACATCAGAACTTAGACCTCAACGCCGTCTACCGGCCGTTCACGAAAGCTACACTAACTCTTGATGGCCAGGACACCGAGGCCAAGGTGCGCCGTGCTTTCCGTATGGCGGTCACGCCGCGGATGGGGCCAGTTCACATTGCGCTGCCAAGTGATGTGGCCTGTGCGGAGGACCGGCAGACGATTAACCCCGAAGATGAACTATTTGAGCCGCCGCCGATTCTTCCGCCCCCTGCCGAGGCGGTGTCTGGGATGGTGGCGCGGCTCCGGACAGTCCGGCGTCCAATCCTCGTTCTGGGTCTCGACCTCGAGGTTGATGACGCCACTGCTGTGCGAGGATTTGTCGAAGCTCTTAAGGTTCCGGTGTTCGTTACCCCGAAAGCCAAGGGCATCCTGCCCGAGGACCATCCGAACTTTTTCGGCGTGTGTGCCGGCGTCTCGGGCGATGGCGCCATCGTGGACTTTCTGGCGACTGCTGATCTGCTCGTGGGTGTCGGGTTCGAACCAGTAGAGTCGGACAAGCTCTGGCACCAGACCATGCCGATCGTTTCCATTGGGCCAGTATCGATTGCCGCCGGCGCGTTTCGGCCCGAGCTGGAACTCGAAGGCCAGGTGGTGGCGTCACTGGTCGCGTTGACCCAAGCGGACCTGGGTCCGTTTGACTGGGACCCAATGGAGCTGAGGGCGTTTCGGGAACGGTTAGGATCGATCATGACGCCGGCTAAGACGACAGGTCGCGGGCTGTCGCCCAGCGCGGTTGTGCGCCGACTACGCGAGGTGCTCCCACGCGAGACCATTACGACGACCGACGTTGGTTCGGTCAAGTTCGTTATGTCGCAGGGCTGGACGACCTACGAGCCGATGACGTTTTTCGAATCAAACGGACTGTCAACCATGAGCTATGCCTTCCCCGCGGCCATGGCGGCCGCTCTAGTGCATCCCGGTCGGCCGGTGCTCTGCACAATTGGTGATGGGGGATTTGGCATGACAATGGCCGACGTGGAAACCTGCGTCCGGCTCAAGTTGCCGATCGTGACCGTGGTTTTCAATGATTGCTCGCTCAGTCTGATCCAGGTGGCACAGGAGAGGCGCGGGTTGGCTGATTTGGGAGTGCGGTATGGCAACGTTGACTTTGGCGCGGCCGCTTCGGCGTTAGGCGCGTGGGGGTGTCGGGTTGCCACGCTCGACGAACTCGAGGCTGCGATCAATGAGGGCCGGAGCACCGGGCAGCCGGTTGTGATTGACGTGCCGGTCGACCCGACCGAGTATCGGACGCACGCGGCGCCGCCGACCTCCGCGTGAGCGGACGGGTAAAGGGAACCGTCTGGCGGGCATTGCAGCCGAACCGTTCTTCTTAACGCGGTGGCGGGACTGCCGTCACGACTACCGGGTGTGCAGCGGTCGGTCCGACGTCCGGGCGATTGTCGAGCACGAACCCGTTCTGATTTGGCATCCGCACTTGGGGCAGCGTAACGGCGTCCAGCCGCTGACCTTCTTCAACGAGTTCGTTAAGGAACAGCACATAGGCCACGGTCGAGTAGACGTCATTGGG
>DBHR01000020.1:0-9329 GCA_002296225.1 Acidobacteria bacterium UBA823
TGGTGCCGAGGGGCAGAATTGAACTGCCGACACCACGATTTTCAGTCGTGTGCTCTACCGACTGAGCTACCTCGGCCCCTGGAGAACGCGAACGGCAGGGTCGCGACTATACCATACGGTTCCGCCGACACTGAACATGGCGCAGGCGAGACCGACTAGTGCACCGACGATGACATCGAGCGGATAGTGAACGCCGAGGTAGACGCGCGATCCGGCGATGAGTAGCGCCAGGAGCCAGAGAACGAGGCGTGCGCGAGGTAGCAGGCGAGACAGCGCGTATGCACCGGCGACGGCGGTGGCAGCGTGGCCAGAAGGGAACGCTGCAGTTCCGAGTGGCTCCATTGACAAGACGATTTCAGGGGTTTCTTCGGAGGGTCGTTCTCTGCCGATGGCGGGTTTGAGGATGACTTCGATGGTGAGGACCACGAGGACGATCGACAACACCACCTGCCAGTAGGCCATCCAAGAGATGCGCCCCCAAGCTGCCACGAGTGCCCCAAGTGCCAACCAGATTGTCGCGCTTCCGCTAGCGCTTGCTACTGCCATCAACGAGTCGAGCCAGTCTGGGTGCGGAAGCGACAAGGCCCAGGAAAGTGCCTTGGCATCAAGCGCTGTTATTACGTCTAGCATGGCCAGCCGTGACGGGAGGGGAGTGAGTAGCGAACGAGCGGTCGTTAGTCTGGCTTCGCTGTGGCGGGCTCAGTCGATGGGGCCGAAAGACCGAGCTCGACGCGAAGCTTGTTCTCGATCGCCTGGGCAGTGTCCGGGTGTGCTCGCAGAAATCCCTTAGAGTTCTCTCGTCCTTGGCCGAGTCGCTCGCCTCCGTACGAGAACCACGTGCCACTTTTCTCAACGATCTTGCGATCGACGGCCAGATCAAGGAGGTCGCCTTCGTGGGAAATCCCTTGACCATACATGATGTCGAATTCCGCCAGCCGGAAGGGCGGGGCGACCTTATTTTTTACAATCTTCACGCGCGTCCGCCCGCCAACGACAGTGTCACCATCCTTGATCGCACCGATGCGCCGGATGTCGATTCGTACTGACGAGTAGAACTTTAGTGCACGGCCACCGGTGGTTGTTTCGGGGTTGCCGAACATGACACCGATTTTCATACGGAGTTGGTTGATAAAGATCAGGCACGTGTTTGACTTAGAGACGACCCCTGTCAGTTTTCGAAGTGCCTGCGACATAAGACGGGCTTGCAGCCCCATTTGGGCCTCACCCATTTCGCCATCGATTTCCGCGCGTGGCACGAGTGCAGCAACCGAATCGACGACAATTACGTCGAGGCCGCCTGATCGGACGAGGACCTCGACGATTTCCAGAGCCTGCTCACCGTGGTCGGGCTGTGAGACGAGCAGGTCGTCGAGATTAACGCCTAAGGCGGCCGCGTAAGTGGCATCGAGCGCGTGTTCGGCGTCGACGAAAGAGGCCATGCCGCCAGCTTTCTGTGCCTCCGCGATCACCTGAAGGGCAAGTGTGGTTTTCCCCGAGCCTTCGGGTCCATAAATTTCGGTTACTCGGCCGCGGGGCACTCCACCAATTCCGAGAGCGTAGTCGAGGCTTATGGCGCCAGTTGAGATACTGGGTTGCGGAACGATATCCGAGGACCCGAGGCGCATGATAGAGCCCTTGCCAAATTGTTTTTCAATCTGCCCGACGGCAACGTCGATTGCCTTTGTCCGTTGGCGTAGGATGCGGTCGTCGGCCATGGTGCTCCTTGGGGATGGATAGCGGTTTGCGTGCCTTGGTAAACTGCGAAAGCAACTGCACGGTTGTGCCCGGAAGTGCAGCCACCAGAGACTTCCATGGTGGCCTCGCTCGGAGGAGTATTTTAGGAGTGTCCCGCACACAAGTCAAGCGAAAAGCCAATCAAGCAGTCACGTATACCATCTATTATCAATGGGTTACGGTATGTTTGACTTTCGCCCTACTTGCGAACACAGAGAAATTGCATGCCCAGTTCTGAACGCGAGCAGCAGTCGCAGGATAAGATATGGTGGCGTAGATTTCACTGTTTGCTCAACCGCCTCCTGTTGCAACTAGCCCATGGGTTTGCCTAGAGTGAATACAGCATGGGGTCCTCTCAGGTGGACCGGCAGAGTCTGATTTCGTACTCGACAACCGCTCAATTCGTCGCCGGAGGACGCCGGATCGGAAAAGGGGACCGTGTTGTGAGTGAACGACGGAGAAGGACATGACGAACGGCAACAGAATAATGATCGAAGCGAAGGGACTGAGCAAGCACTACGGTCCGTTCGTTGCGGTTAAGGATCTTTCCTTCACCATCCCCGAGGGCCAGATCGTAGCCTTCTTAGGACCAAACGGTGCAGGCAAGACCACAACGATGAAGTTACTAACCGGGTATTTGGGACCGAGCACTGGTCATGCGTCGATCGCTGGGCATGACGTGCAACGAGACCGGATTGCCGCCTCCGGTCAGTTCGGGTATCTGCCCGAGAACGGTCCACTCTATCCAGAGATGACGCCGTTCGAACTATTGGAATTTTTCGGCGAGGCACGTGAAATCGCGTCAGGACAACTAAAGCGCCGCATTGCTGAGATTGCGAAACTGTGCGCGTTGCAGCTGGTGCTTGACAAGCCGATTAGTAAATTATCCCGAGGACTACGTCAGCGCGTTGGTCTCGCGCAGGCACTGTTGCACGACCCGGCCGTGCTCATCATGGACGAGCCAACAGCCGGACTAGACCCGAACCAGATTCGTGAATTTCGTCTGAATATCCAGGACCTTGGCCGAACGAAGACGGTTTTGATCTCAACGCATATTCTTCAAGAGGTGGATGCGATTGCCGATCGGGTGCTGTTTATCCATAACGGAGAGTTGGTGTACGACGGCACGCCGCGCGAGCTAAGGGAAGAGGGGTCCCTGGAGCGGTCGTTCCACCGACTGACGGGAGCCTCGAGATCGAGGCCGGTGGCCGGTGGGGTGAAGACGACGACGGAGGCATTATCGTGATGGGCGAGTATTTGAACTTGACAATCATTCGAGCGGTCGTCCGTCGTGACCTCCGAATGTACTTCAGTAATCCGTCGGGCTATGTCTTTATTACACTGTTTATATTTCTAAGCGCGGCCGCGGCGTTTTGGCAGAATCAGTTCTTCTTAAACAATCTAGCGAACCTCGACCAGCTCAGTCGGTGGTTTCCATATCTGCTGATGTTTTTTGTCCCGGCGCTAACCATGGCGGTGTGGGCCGAGGAGCGGAAGCAGGGAACTGATGAATTGTTACTGACGCTCCCGGCGCGTGATATTGAAATCGTGCTGGGAAAATATCTGGCCGCGCTTGGGGTGTACACGGCGTCGGTCGTGCTATCTCTGAGCCATGCCTTTGTATTGCTGTTTTTGGGGAGGCCAGATCTTGGGTTGATGTTTGGGAACTATCTTGGTTATTGGTTGCTCGGTGCGGCGTTGATTGCGGTCGGCATGCTCGGCTCACTCCTAACGACGAACGCAACGATTGCATTTATTCTCGGGGCGGTGTTTTGTGCTGCACTCGTAGGCATGGAGTCGACACTAGGTCTCTTTAACGACAGCTTGGCCCGTTTGGTGACGCCGCTCAGTGTGGGAGGGTACTTCGAAGACTTTAGTCGGGGCGTGGTCAGCCTAAGCGGACTCTATTATTTCTTAGCGGTTATTGGGGTCTTTCTTTTCTTGAACGTTCGGCTAATCGGCCATCGCCATTGGCCGAGTACGACCGACGCGATGCCGATGTGGGGTCACCAGGCCTTGAGGGCATTGGCAATTGTCGTGGCCGTGGTCAGCGTAGGTGCCATCGTGACGCGAGCCAATCTGCGTCTCGACGTGACAGCTGAGCGGCTGCACTCGCTGAGCGGTGAAACCCGGCGGTTACTGGGCGAATTGACCACCGACCGACCGGTATTTATTCAGGCCTACGTGAGTCCAACCGTGCCGGAACAACTCGTGCAGACGCGGGAGACGGTTCTCGGACTACTTCGCGAGATCGATGCAGCAGGTGGCGCGAAGGTGCAGGTGCGGATTGAGGCGACTGAACCATTCACCGCCGCAGCTCGTAACGCGCGGGAGACCTTCGGCATCACACCGCAACGGATCTCTGAGCTTGGAGGTGGTCGCGCTGGCTTCACAGATGTCTTTCTGGGGCTGGCATTCACCTGCGGTGCCGAGGAGCAAGTGATCAGGTTCTTCGACCGCGGGTTGCCGGCGGAATACGAGATCGCGCGAACCATCCGCGTTGTTTCAGGCACCGACCGGCAGCGGGTCGGCGTAGTCAATTCAGCGATCCGACTGTTTGGGGGATTTGATTTTCAAACGATGCAGAGTAGCCCCGCCTGGTCAGTCGTCGAGGAACTCAGGAAGCAGTATGACGTAGTGGAGATTACTCCGACTGGACCGATTACTGAGGATTTGGATGGCCTGGTAGTCGTTCTGCCGTCGTCGCTCGCGCAAGAGGAGATGGATCGTGTTGAGGCTTTCGTCACTCTGGGAAACCCAACGTTAATGCTCGTCGATCCGATTCCTACACTGGACCTAAGCCTGTCACCGGCTGAGGAGCCAGGAGCAAACCGTAATCCCTTCATGCAGCAGGGGCAGCCACCCCCGACCCCGAAAGGGGACGTCCAGGCTATGCTCTCTCGGCTCGGTGTGGCGTGGGACTCCGGGCAGATTGTTTGGGATGCTTATAATCCCCATCCAGATCTCGCACATTTACCGCCTGAGGTGGTTTTTGTTGGCGAAGGCAACGAAGGCGAGATGTCATTCAATCGCGATCACAACGCGAGCAAGGCACTTCAGGAGTTGGTTACGCTCTATCCGGGGCATCTGCGGCAAGCTGTTGGCAGCAACTACGACTTTCAACCGCTCGTGAGTTCTGGCCGGGTGTCGGGAACGTTCCAGTATTTCCAAATGGTGCAGCGTGGTTTTTTCGGCGCGCAGTTGAATCAGAATCTTCGCCATCAGCCTGATTCGGTTGAGTACGTCCTCGCCGCTCACGTAAAGTCGTCCGTGTCGGCGTCTGACAGAGACGCTGCTGCCACGGCGGGCGGCGACACCGGCGACACCACTGGCGAATTGGATGTATTAGCGCCTGATTCGGTCAATCTTATCGTCATTGCCGATGTGGATTTCATTTCAGAGCAGTTCTTTCAGATTCGACGGATCGGTGCGGGTAATCTGAACTTCGACAACGTCACGTTCTTTCTGAATGCGATCGACGTTCTGGTTGGTGACGAATCATTCATAGCGCTGCGCAACCGGCGCGTCCAACATCGGACGCTTGCGCGCGTTGAGTCTCAGACCCGGTCATTTGTTGAGCAGCGCGCGAGTGAGGAGGCGCAGGCTGAGAACGGCGCGGAGCAGGCACTGGCTGAGGCGCAGGGACGACTGGACCAGCGAGTGGCTGAGGTGCAGAACCGAGGCGATCTCGATGCACAGGCAAAGGAGATCATGGCGCGCAACCTCCAGGAGGTTGAGAACCGCCGATTTGAGGTGCTGAAAGCGAACATCGAGTCTGAGAAGGAAGCGACAATTCAGGGCAGCATGGAGACGATGGAATCGGAGATTCGACGAATTCAAAGCTCGATCCGGATGTTGGCTGTATTGCTGCCCCCGATTCCAGTGTTCGCGCTTGGCGTAATGATTTTTGTGCGGCGTCAGCGGCGCGAACGGGAAGGTGCCGTTGCGGCCCATCGGATCAAGGGGTAATCATGAGCGAAACACAGAAGACATTGACCCTTGGGGTGGGCGCACTCGCGCTCGCTATCCTGGCCCTGGGCACGGTGCCGGGGGTGGGTTCTCCGGACGCATTCCTGGACCGCGGCGAACCGTTCTTCCCGGATTTCAGTGATCCCAATGTAGCGAGAACGCTCACGGTGCTCGAGTTCGATGAGGAGACTGCATCGGCGCGACCGTTTCAGGTGACAAACCGGAATGGGCTCTGGACGATTCCATCGCACCACAACTATCCGGCGGACGGAGCCGACCGGCTCGCCCAGACGGCGGCTGGCGTGATCGGTATCACTCGCGACGACTTCCGTTCGGACAACCTCGCCGATCACGATGCGCTAGGTGTCTTGGACCCGAGTGACGAGGCGGGAACGTCCCTTCGGGGTCGTGGCACGAGGGTCACGCTGCGGGGCGATAACGAGGTCGTTCTCGCGGACTTCATCATCGGCAACCAGATAGAAGACCGGCTCAATTTCCGGTTTGTCCGTTTACCCGACCAAAAACGCGTCTATGCCGTTCGGATGGACATTGACATCTCAACGAGTTTTGAAGACTGGATCGAGAAGGATTTGTTGCTTATTGATCAGGCTGATATCGACCGCTTGGAATTGCACGACTATGCAATCGACGAGCGGACGGCGACCATCAACGACCGCGATACGGTAACTCTTGAAAAGGTGGAGGGGGACTGGACCGGCGATAGTCGGATGGCCGCAAATCGCGAGGTCGACTCAACGAAGGTTAGTGGGTTGTTGTCGGCGATCGATGGCCTGGCGATCGTTGGGGTGCGGCCCAAGCCTGACGGGTTATCGGCGAGCCTGGAGCGAGTGGAGCAAGTGGGTATCACGCGGGCTGACCTCGCTTCGCTGCAAAGCCGTGGCTATTACCTCACCCGCGACGGTGGCCTTCGGTCAAACGAGGGTGAGCTCAGGGTGCGCACGGGCGAAGGTATTCTTTACACTCTACGGTTTGGGGAAGTGCTCTACGGGACGGGCGCTGCGGTAACGGCCGGTGCTGAGTCGAGCGCCGATGCGGAGAGCGGTCCGAGTGAGAACCGGTATCTGTTTATCACTGCAGAATTTGAGCGCGACCAATTCCCGGAGCCACCGGCGCCAGAAAACATGGAATTTGAGGGGAAGGGTGACGAGGACCTGACCGACGTGGACCGGGCTAATAAAGCTCGACACGAGATTCATCGCGAGTGGAATGAACAGGTGCTTGGTGGGGAAGAGCGGCTCGTTGAGCTCAGCACGCGGTTCGCCCCCTGGTACTACGTCATCTCCTCTGAGAGTTTCGAAAAACTCCGGCTGACGCGGGAAGACGTGACGAAGGAAAAGTAGGTGCCATCCGATTAGTTCCTAGCTTGGGGGCTGGGCTTAGGCGATCGTCGCGTAGTCGTAGAAACCCCGACCAGATTTTCGTCCGAGGTGGCCCTCGGCGACCATCCGGCGCAGGAGAGGGCACGGTCGGTACTTGTCGCTGCCCAGGCCGTCGTGTAGGACCTCCATGATGGCGAGGCACACGTCGAGTCCAATGAAGTCGGCAAGCGTGAGTGGCCCCATCGGGTGATTCATGCCGACCTTCATGACGGTGTCGACCGCCGTTGCGGTTCCAACGCCTTCCATTACCGCGTAGACAGCTTCATTGATCATCGGCATGAGCACCCGGTTTGCGATAAAGCCGGGCTGGTCAGCGGCTTCAACCGGGGTCTTGCCCAGTCGCTCGGTCAAGTCGGTCGCCACGGCCATCGTTTCGGAGGAGGTCGCCTGACCGCGAATAAGTTCGACGAGTGGCATGATAGGCGCTGGGTTCATAAAGTGCATGCCCATCACACAGTCGGGGCGGGCAGTGGCGGCGGCGAGCGTCGTGATAGAAATCGACGAGGTGTTCGATGCCAAAATCACTCGCGGACCGACGAGACCGTCGAGCACTGTGAAGAGTTGGCGTTTCGCGTCTACGTCTTCGATGATTGCCTCGACGACGTAATCGACACCCGAGAGCGCCTCGAGTTCGGTGGCGGTGGTGAGCCGAAGACGGGCGTGTTCGGCGTTTTCGGCGGTTAGCTTTCCCTTTGCCGCCAGCTTGCCCAGGCTGTGACCGATGCTGTTGCGGGCACGATCGAGCGCTTCAGGTGCGACGTCATGCAGGAGAACCTCGAGTCCTGCCTGTGCAAAGGTTTGGGCGATTCCATGGCCCATTGTTCCCGCCCCGACAACGCCGATCTTGGAGATGTGCGAAATGGACACCGCGGCCTCCAGTCTCACGTCTCAAAAAATCTGAGAGCTGAAATTTAAGTTGGCGTCTGCTTACAGCACAATGGCCTAATCCCGCTCCACGGCGAGAGCCACACCGTTACCGCCCCCGAGGCACAGCGAGGCGATCCCTCGCCTGACGTTACGCCGTTGCATGGCGTAAAGCAGAGTCGTGAGAACCCGGGCACCACTCGCGCCGATCGGGTGCCCGAGTGCGACTGCGCCACCGTGGATGTTGACGCGCGCTGGATCGAGGGCCAACTCGCGAATCACTGCAACGCTTTGGACAGAAAACGCTTCGTTCAGCTCAATTAAATCGACGTTGGCGAGTACCCAGCCGGCCTTTTTAGCGACCTTCTGCACGGCTTCGACTGGCGTCATCATGACAAGACGGGGTGGTAGACCGCTCACTGCCTGAGCGACGATGCGTGCCAGGGGTGGTAGTCCAAGCGCGCCGGCGCGTGCCGCTGACATCACGACGAGTGCAGCCGCGCCGTCGCTGACTCCGGGGGCGTTACCCGCGGTGACCGTGCCATCTTTGGCGAAGGCCGGTTCCAATTTGGCGAGTGTAGCGGTCGAGGTGTCCGGGCGGACTGACTCGTCGAGAGCGAATTGAACTGGCTCGCGTTTTCCTTGTCGGGTTTCCACTGCCAGAATCTCGTCCATAAACCAACCGTTATCTGTGGCGGTGGCGGCTTTGCGATGGCTCTCGACCGCGTAGGAGTCCTGCTGTTCGCGGGTAATCCCGTAGCGCTCACTGATCTCCTCGCCGGTCGTACCCATGTGGCAGTCCTCTAGTGCACACCAGAGCCCGTCATGCACCATTGAATCTACGAGCGTGCGATTCCCGAGCCGGAGACCGGTCCGCATCCGATTGACGACGTACGGTGCCCGGCTCATTGATTCCATCCCGCCCGCCACCGCGACATTAATGTCGCCTGCTGCGATACCCTGCGCGGCGAGCATCACGGCCTTTAGGCCTGAACCGCAAACCTTGTTAATCGTCATCGCCGCGACCTGATCGGGTAAACCACCCCCGAGCGCTGCCTGGCGAGCCGGGTTCTGCCCAAGTCCGGCCGAGACGACGTTACCCATGATGCACTCGTCGACTTCAGCGAGATCGATGGTAGCGCGCCGCAGGGCTTCACGGATCACTAATGCACCGAGCTGCGGTGCGGAGAGTTCCCTCAGGGCACCCAGAAACTTGCCAATGGGGAGACGGGCGGCGGAGACGATGACTGCTTGCGGCTGGCCGTTAGTCATCTATCGTGCGTGTTTAAATCTGGTGCCGGTGATTCGCCACGGCGTCGACGGCGCGGGCGGTCCTCCGACGGCGCGTCAACTACGAGCCGC
>DBHR01000020.1:9628-9816 GCA_002296225.1 Acidobacteria bacterium UBA823
CGACGGCGCGTCAATTACGAGCCGGGTAATCCTGCTTCGTCCTAGCATGGTTTGGAGCCGTGCGAGGATGACTGGTTTCAACCGCATTACCTCTCTACGCCAGATTTGATTGGTTGCGCGTACTTTGAGCGTGCCAGCGGCGGTCAGGTTCACCGTCGTCACGCGGTCGATCGCGTCACCAACAGCGG
>DBHR01000059.1:0-4556 GCA_002296225.1 Acidobacteria bacterium UBA823
CCACGCTGATTACCGCCGCTGTCACCGATGAAAATAATGTTCCGAAAGCCGTGGGTCTTGAGACTCCGCGCAACGTCGGTCAGCACGGCCTCAAAGGTTTCCTGCCGAAGACTCAAAGTTCCGGGGCTCCGCATATGACCGCTGGGCGGGTCGATCGAGCCCTCGGGTACCAACTTGACGATTGGCGTACAAATCGCGTCACCGAGCTCACGGGCGATCGCCGTGCAGTTTGCGCGCAACACATGGTTGTGCTTACCCGTGACCAGCCACGGACCATTCGGCTCGATGCCTCCTGTCGGAATAATGGCCGTCGTCTGGCCTGCTTTGAGAGCATCACGCACGTCCATCCACGTCATCTCCTCAAGCCACACCGTATCCGCCCGCGGCAGTGGATTGGGTGTATCGGCGCAGTTGTAGACATTCTCACGACAATCACCGCCGCCCATCGACCGCGGGTCAGAACCCGGACGCTCCTGAGCCGAAAACGGGAGGCCAAGTAAAATCACCGCAGCGAGGACCAGGCTTATCTTCATGTCATCTCCGAGCAGATAAAAGTAAACGGATGCCGGCTGATTATATCGGACAGGGATCCTCGCTGCGACTTCGGACACTCGTACCCACTGGTTTGGGTTTCGCTGCGCCGAACGCAGGAGACTTCTGATAGCGGGGAGCAACACTCCGGTCTAGGGGTTGCGCCGGGCGTGCCCCTGCGGTAAAAGCAGCAGATCGCCAAACACGGGTCCTTGTCACCATCATCGACCCGACAACCAATGAGTCGACACAGCACACTAAGCGCCTCGGGTCGTTCGCTATCGCCGGCATCGCACCGGGTGTTCTTGGTGCCGTTAGCGCTGACGCTCAGTCTCGCAGCGGTGTCAGTCGCCCCACGGGTGCAGGGACACGCGACTCTCACCCGGTCCTTCTGGGCCGCCGTTCTCGTCTTGTTAATTTGGCAGGTTGTGCTCTTTCTTTATTGCCGAAGGACATCGGCACGGCGTTCGTTTCAGGTAGTGCTGCGCCCACAGCATTACCTGCAGGCCATGGTGCAAGGAGCAGTATTTGTCTACTGGGGCTGGTACTGGCAACCGGTCTTCGACATGGCTTGGCTCCTGGTCGCGCAGCTGATGTTCGCCTACGCCTTTGACCTGCTATTGAGCTGGACGCGCCGGAACAGCTACGTCCTCGGATTCGGACCGTTCCCAATCATCTTCAGTACCAATCTGTTTCTGTGGTTTAGAGATGACTGGTTTTACCTACAGTTTCTGATGGTCGCAGTCGGATTCATGGGAAAGGAGTATGTTCGGTGGCACCGCGACGGCAAGCTGACACACATCTTCAACCCGTCCGCGTTCTCGCTGGGTTTATTTTCGCTCGTCCTCATCGCCACGAACACAACTGACCTCACTTGGGGTGAGGCGATCGCGACGACATTAGTCAGGGCGCCGAGTATTTACCTGTTTCTGTTCCTGGTCGGCCTAGTGGTCATGTACTTCTTCTCGATCACACTGGTCGCCGGATCGGCAGCCCTGGTGCTCTTCGGGTTGAGCGCGCTGTACTCAGCGGTGACCGGTGTCCCCTATTTCATCGACTCCGAAATACCAGCAGCCGTGTTTCTTGGCCTACATCTGCTTGTCACTGACCCGTCAACGTCACCGAGAACCCCGCCAGGAAAGTTGGTGTTCGGTGCGCTCTACGGGCTCGGTGTGTTTGGGCTCTACTCGTTCCTCGGCGCGGTCGGCGCACCCACCTTCTACGACAAGCTCCTGTGCGTACCGCTTTTGAACCTGAGCGTCCAGCGGATCGACCAAGCTGTGGGGTTCTTCCGTGCGCCCTCCGCAGTGAATAGGCACCAGCTAGACCGGGCGTCGGGACGCACTAACCTAGGTTGCATGGCCCTCTGGGTCCTATGCTTCAGTGTAATGGCAACGATGGGTCGCACCGACGGCAAGCATACCGGAGACAGCCTCCCATTCTGGGAGCAGGCATGCGCAGACGGCCGCCGCAACGCGTGCGAGCGTTTACTCTCGATCGAATCGGTCTATTGCGACGACAACTCGGGATGGGCCTGTAACGAACTCGGCGGGCATTACACGGTTGGAACGCTCGTAACACCAGAACCTGAACTCGCAGTAGCCTACTTCTCACGAGCTTGCGAGCTGAGATTTCAGGCCGCCTGCGTCAACCTGCTTGAGCCGGGCCGCTTCGCCAAAGCCAACCCGAAGACCTTAGACCTGCGACTGCTGTTACGGGAGCGGAAACGGAACTTGATGGAGATGCCCGAGCACGAGCTGTACGGTCGGGCGTGCGAGCACGACTGGGCCTTCGCGTGCAACCGCGCGCCCTCCGCGGACCGTCCCTAATTTGGAAGACGAACGAGTGACTCCAAACGACAGCACGAGGCGGTCGACGTCGCTCGCCGGTCTAGCTGTTCTGACAGTTCTAGTGCTAGTGGTGACGGTCTGGATGTCTTTCCAGTCTCAGCCTTCTAGACCGACACCTCCCGTGGATTCGGTCGGCGTCCCATCAGACCTCACTGGATTTCGATCCGATGCCTGGTTCTTGCCCGACGATGAGCTGCTCGGGTTCGTGAAAATTCCCGCTGGACCGTTCCTGATGGGGAGCGATGCAACGGTCGACCGACTGGCCTTTGAAAACGAACGTTGGTCTGACGACCAACCGCAAGGACTAGTCGATCTTCCGACCTTCTATATCGGTCGGTATGAGGTCACCGTCGCACAGTTCGCAGCGTTCGTCACAGCCACTGGCTTCAGGGTGGACGCACAAACGCTGCAAGGTCCCCCCGATGGACCAGTCACCGCAGTGTCGTGGCCTGATGCTCTGGCCTACTGTCGATGGCTCGATACCACGCTCAAAGAATCCCCGCAGACGCCGGCTCGACTGCGTGAGTTCCTGCTTGAAGCGCATGGCCGTAACCCGCGGGTCGGCCTGCCAACCGAAGCCGAGTGGGAGAAGGCAGCACGGGGCACCGATGGGCGGATCTACCCTTGGGGGAACGACCCAAACCGAAATCGAGCGAACTATGCCGGACTCGGTCGGACACCGGTCGGTAGCTTCGATTGCCCAGAGTGCGCCTTCGGCCTCGCAGACATGAGCGGTAATGCGTGGGAGTGGACGCGGAGTCCCTATCAGCCCTACCCGTACGACACGTTGGATGACCGTGCGCACCTCGACGCGGATTCCCTCTGGGTCATGCGGGGAGGGTCCTACGCCGACTCAGAACAGAACGTCCGTGCCGCGATCCGGGGCGGCGGCGACCCCGGCGTGCGCCGCCCATTCATGGGGTTCCGTGTGGTAATTTCAGGTTTTTGAACGGCTGCCGTTGGTCACCAACCGGAGCCATCTTGCCTATACTCGCCGTCCTCAAACTGGCCTGAACTACTGTTACCAAAGTGGTATGCTCGCGCAGATGAAAGGTTTTCGGCTTCGAGGTGTGCTCCTTCTCGTCCTGGCGGCCTCCGCCTGCCGGTCGACCGCGGTCGACCCGCTATCGCCAGACGTAAATGCTGGGCAGTCCGCGACGGGAACACCCGCACCTCTCGTGCAGGGCGGGGCTCCAGGAGAGGCGAGCCGGAACATCACGGTCGAGGAGGCAACGGACCTCTCCGGGGTCCAGCACACAGCAGCCGACGTGCAGTTTATGCAAGGCATGATCAGCCATCACGCGCAAGCCTTGGAGATGACTGCGCTGCTATACGACCGGTCTAGCTGGCAGGACATTCGCATGCTTGCCCAGCGAATTGACGTTTCGCAGGCCGACGAAATCAAAATGATGCAGGATTGGCTGAAAGTGCGTGCTGCAGAAATCCCCAGTATTGACACACACCACGCACATGGCGCCGTACTGATGCCTGGGATGCTGACGCCAGACCAGATGGCTGAGCTTGCAGCTGGGACCGGGTCAGAAATCGACCGACTTTTTCTCGAATACATGATCATGCATCACCAGGGCGCGGTGGTCATGGTCGAGGCGCTGTTTGCGAGTCCCGGCGCGGCCCAGGAATCGCAGATTTTTAGCTTTGCTTCAGACGTCATTGCCGACCAGAGCATGGAGATCACGCGAATGCGCCGAATGCGCGGCATGCTCGAGGACAGATAACCCAGAAAATTTCCTAGGAACCCAGAAACCAACGAGGTCCCGTATGACAGCGACCATGATTACCTTGCGACGACATCACCATAGGCTGATAAGACTCACCTTGGCCCTCGGTCTCAGCACCGGGCTGCTCATGGCCAACCAAGGGCTCGCCCAGGAACGACAGGAAGATCCCCGCGTTGGCCTTGCGGCAGGGTTTCGTGATGCGGGTGAAGCTGCACACAACATGGAGTTAGTGATTAATCTACCGAAGCCAGAGGGTTTCTTCGACCCTGAGGCACCTGCGGGCCGACCCAGAACGCCACCACCGCCGGAACCTGCAGAGGGTGAGGTCGCCGAAGCCGCGCAGGAGGAAGCACCACCGCGTCCTCCGCAAGGCCTCAGCTACACAAACTCGGATATCGCGTTCACCGATAACTACATGTTTGTCGGCAACTATCAC
>DBHR01000059.1:4858-13977 GCA_002296225.1 Acidobacteria bacterium UBA823
CATGTTTGTCGGCAACTATCACGGTTTCAACACGTACAGCGTGGAAGACCCCCAAGCGGTGGAACGCCTTATTTCATTTGTGTGTCCTGGTGGTCAGGGCGACGTGTCCGTGTATGGTGATTTACTGTTTATGTCCGTTGAGCAGACCAGAGGCCGGCTCGATTGCGGGATCGGAGGCGTCGAAGAACCGATCAGTAACGAGCGATTTCGCGGCGTTCGTATTTTTGACATTAGCGACATCAGAAGGCCGGAGCAGGTGGCCGCAATACAGACCTGCCGTGGGTCACATACACACACTGTAGTGCCAGACCCAAACGACCCGAATAATGTGTATATATACGGACAAGGCACCGGCTCCGTGAGGGATGGCGAGGAACTCGCCGGTTGTGTTGACCTAGAACGAGAAGGACGTGAAGTCATTCAAGACCCAGACGAACGACCGGACACAGCACTATTTAGCATTGACGTGATCCAAGTGCCGATCGCGGCACCTGATACAGCACGCATCGTCAATCGACCCCGCATTTTTGCCGATCCTGAAACAGGTTCAATCGCTGGCCTCTGGCAAGGCGGCGACCATGGCGAGGGAACGCAGAGCTCGCGGATGACCACCCAATGTCATGACATCACGGTGTTCCCCGAGCACGGTCTTGCGGCAGGTGCCTGCGCCGGGAACGGTATCCTCCTGGACATCTCCGACCCGGTCAATCCAGAACGGATCGATGAGGTCGTTGACCAGAGCTTCGCTTACTGGCACTCGGCAACATTTAACAACGATGGTACCAAAGTGGTGTTTACCGACGAATGGGGCGGTGGCGGTCGACCTCGGTGCCTGGCCACGGACCTGCCGAGTTGGGGTGCAGATGCGATCTTCGATATCGTCGACCGCAAGTTGGTCTTCAAGAGCTATTACAAGATGCCAGCGCCGCAAACCGAGCTCGAAAACTGCGTCGCGCACAACGGTTCACTCATCCCCGTACCGGGACGCGACATCATGGTGCAGTCGTGGTATCAGGGCGGTATCTCAGTTTTCGACTTTACCGACTCGGCAAACCCCGTCGAAATCGCGTTCTTCGACCGCGGCCCACTCAACGGTGAAAACGGGGTCATGGGTGGGTATTGGTCCAGCTACTGGTATAACGGCTACATCTATGGGGCCGGAATCGCACGTGGCGTCGATGTGCTGAAATTAACGCCTAGCGTACACTTGTCACAAAACGAGATTGACGCGGCGACAGAAGTTGAGCTCACCCTGTTTAACGCGCAGAATCAAACAGTCATTGAATGGACTCCAAGTCCCGCCGTGGCACGAGCTTACCTGGACCAGCTCGCCCGTCGTAACGGTATCAGGGCGGCACACGTGACCACCCTTGATGGCTTACTGGACCGATTCGATCGGCCCAGCGCCGAGCTGCCAGACGAGCTCGACACCCTGGCGACTGAACTCGAAGGTGACGCCAGGCTGTTGCCAAATAGCGCGCCGAAGCTACGCTCGCTAGCAGCGACCTTGCAGGACCTGTCAGCTAGCTTGCGCTGATTGAGGAAATTACGGCGACGTCCAGAACGTCATTTTGACCGCAAAGATATTGTCACCGGTGGCTGACAACGAGTCGAAAAGGTCGCCGAGGCCGACGTGTTGGCCTTCGGCGACCCGGCTCGCCCGGTTTTGCTGGCGAACAACTAAAGAGATTACCTCCGGACCTGTACCGCTAGTCGAGCGCGGTTAAGAACCTGTCAATGTCCTCGTCGTTGTTGTAGACGGATACACCGATGCGGATCCCTCTTACCGTCTTCATCGCACCGTCGACCGCGGTCATCTGCCACCGGCCAGGCGATACGACACGCTGACCGAACGCGCGATCCAGCCTAGCCTGAATCAACTCAGGTTCAGGCGTGAGAAAGCTGACAATCGGCGTCGGTGTATCCAAAGGAGTGATCGACGAATAACCCAGCGCCGTCATCTCTCGCTGCAGTCGATCCACGAGACGCTTGGCGTGCGCGCGGATGTTGTTAACCCCTAGCGCCGTCAGATACTTGAGGCCCTGGCGCGCGCACACCGCTGGCAAATAGGGCATCGTCGTCGTCCCTTCGTACATGGCAGCACCCGGTCTGGGCACAAACCGGCCATTCTGCTGTGTCACCTGCCGTAAGCCGTACCGTGTCTGCTTAATGACGTCGCCTTGTAAATCCCGCCTGACGTAGAGGAACCCCAACCCAAAGTCACCCATCAGCCATTTGTAGGTACTGCACGCACAGCAGTCAATCCCCATCGCTTGCACGTCCACTGCCGTATTGCCCGCCGCCTGGATGATGTCGGCATAGACATAGGCACCGTGAGCATGCGCAATATGGCTAATCGCACGAACGTCGTGCATATACCCGTTGATATTGGACACTAGCGCCATCGACACCAACCGGGTATCCCGATCAATCATCCGCTCCATGTCCGCGACGTCGATTTTCCAACCTTTGTGCCGAACGACGCGAAGTTCGATATGTCCCGCGTCGGCCAAGGCGGTGTACAAATAGCGTGACGCCGCAAAATGCAGGTCGTCGATCACCACGTTGCCGCCCCGCTCAGCCAGACCGAGCCCCGACACAACCAGGTTCTCACCGTCGGTCGTACTCAACACAAAGGCGATTTCCTCAGGCGTCGCGTTGATCAACGCCGCAAACATCTGCTTCGTCTCGGCTTGCTGACTCGGTGTGAAGCCCTCACGCCCCAGCCCCCCTAGCGCTCGGTACTGCGAATACCCCTCAATGGCACGCAGCGTGTGGACGCTGAACGGATGCGTCTCGGCCGCCGCCAGCCATAGGTTTTCTGCCGCACGAGGAAAATCCGCTCGGATGGCCGAAAAGTCGGGTTTCGCCGTGATCGCGCCGGTCGTAGCGGCCGTGCTCCGGCTGGTTCCAAGTGCCAGCGCACCCGCCCCAACGCTTTTCATTAGTTCCCGTCTATTAAGATTCATGGGTTGACTCCCTCTTCGCTTCCTGGCCCTACACTCCGCGCGTGATTCCGCCATCCACCCGGAGGTTCTGCCCGGTGATGTAGCCTGCATCGGTCGACAGCAGGAACCGGACAGTCTTACCGATCTCTTCGACCGACCCATACCGTCTCATCGGAATCTGCTGCAGGTGCTCGTCGGCCACCGGAAATGAATCAATGAACCCAGGTAAGAGGTTGTTCATCCGGATCCCGTCGCGAGCATGCGCGTCGGCGTAGAGCTTCGTGAAGCTCCCTAGCGCTGCGCGGAGAGTAGCTGATATTGGGAACGTGGCCGACGGTTCGAAGGCTGCAAACGTGGAAATGTTGACGATGGCACCGCCCCCCTGCGCCTTGAAAATGGGCGTGACTAGTCGCGCCATCCGGACGACGTTCAATAGGAGTAGGTCGAGCCCAGTCCGCCACTCGTCGTCCGTCAGGTCCAACAGCGGACCCTTGGCCGGATGACCTGTGTTGTTGACAACGGCGTCAATCCGTCCGTAGCGCTCAAGTGCTGCGTGCACTACACGCTTAAGGTCGTCTGGCTCTGTGACCGAACCGGTGAGTCCAACCGCATTCAACTCGCCAGCAAGCGTCTCGGCGGCTCCGGAGATTGACATCAATACCAACCGGTAGTCGTGGGCGGCAAGCTCACGAGCAATGGCCGCACCCATTCCCTGGCCGGCCGCAGTCACAATGGCTACAGGGGTGTCGGACATAACGGTCAGGCGTGTCTCAAGGTCAGCATATTCTAGACCGTTGGGTCTCGGACCAGCGCAAGTTTCCGATCTCGACGCCAACGCTTGATCGCTGTTTCTCGTCGTTGCGCGGACGACCGGTTGGGATGCGCCTCCTGCCACACCAACTGGACCGGCCGACGGCCCGTGGTGTAGCGGGCACCCTTGCCAACATTATGCTCATCGACACGCCGGCCGACATCGGTCGTCACACCGGTGTAAAAGCTACCGTCAGCACAGCGGAGTAAGTAGCAAAAGTACATTAAGAAATCAGATGCAGCTGAGCTTACGGGTCAACCCCCATCGGCGTCGACCCCCCCTTCGCCGCAAGTTTCATTTATAATTTGCCCGATCTCAGTTCCGTCGAACCCAACGCCTGGAAACTGCATGCCCCTTCAACGGCCGCATTGCTGGACAGCACTCCTCTTCCCCTTGCTCCTTCTGGCCTGCCAGCCGACTAATCCCCTCGATGAGCACGCTCTGGAATCGATCGCTGGCACCTCGGAGACGCGACCGAACATTCTGCTGATCGTCGCGGACGACATGGGTTACACCGATATTGGGTCGTTCGGCAGCGAGATTCCCACCCCTCACCTGGATACGCTGGCGATGAGCGGCGTACGCTTCGTGAACTTCCACGCTGCCCCCAGTTGCTCGCCGACACGGGCCATGCTTATGTCGGGAGTTACGAATCGAGAGGCGGGCGTTGCGGGTACGGTGGACCCTGTGTTGTCAAACAACGTGGCACCCCTGCCGGCCCTCCTCCAGGATGCGGGCTACCGTACCTACATGGCTGGGAAATGGCATCTCGGACACGAACCCGAACAGAGTCCTACCGCCCGCGGTTTTGACGCCTCGTACGCGCTGGTCCGCGCCGGCGATAATCACCTGGGCACGAGCAACTTTCCCTCTGACATCGTCGCGTATCGTGAAAACGGTCACGTCGTCGACCTTCCAGATAATTGGTTCTCAACGGAACTCTACACGAACAAGCTCATCGAATTATTGCGTGCCGGAGAAGGCGCGGAGCAACCCTGGTTCGGTTACCTAGCGTTTACAGCACCACATTGGCCACTACAAGCACCGTCGGACTGGCGTGACCGGGCTGTTGGGCGCTACGACGCGGGCTACGATGTGCTGCGAGCCACTCGCATCAATCGAACTCGGGAGCTCGGAATCATCCCAGAAACAACCAGCGTTGGCGACTATGTCGGCATCGCACCCGCCTGGGAGAGTCTTGACCCCGAGTCGCAACGTCAGCAGGCGCGAGCCATGGAACTCTATGCCGCGATGGTGGAAAACATGGATTTCCATGTCGGTCGCATTGTGGAGTACCTGAAGGCCAGCGGCCAGTTCGACGAAACGGTCATCCTCTTCTTCTCGGACAACGGCGCGTCCGGCGCCGACTCGAGTTTCCGCGCAAGAACGATACCGCGTACAGACTGGGACAACAGCTTGTCCAATATGGGCCATGAGGGTTCGTTCGTCGCGATCGGCCGAGGATGGGCTGAAGCCACGACGGCTCCGTATCGCAACGTCAAAGGTTCACTTTACGAAGGGGGTACACGAGCAGCAGCCTTCCTGAGTCATGACTCGATTCCACAGGGCGGAAACATCGACCGCGGCTACCTGACGGTGATGGACGTGCTCCCGACACTGCTGGAAATCGCCGGATCGGTACATCCCGGAATCGAATTTCAGGGGCAGCCCGTCCTCCCCATCCGAGGGCGGTCGTTCTGGGAACGGGCCAAGGGCAACCCGGCTCCAGTCCACGATGATTCCGACATCATCCCCTGGATGACATCGGATGAGCGTGCTGCCTTAGTGCGGGGAGAATGGAAGATCGTACGAGAGTCAGCACGGGGTGAGAACGCCGACGGTCAATCCGCCTGGAAGCTCTATCACCTGGCTGATGACCCGTGGGAATTAACTGACCTCTCGGCCGTCCGGCCTGAAATCGCGGCAACACTGATCGCGCTGTGGAATGACTACCGGGCGGAACTCTAGATTCTGGCGCGACGCCAATTGGATATTTCTTTTTTGTTCACACCCATCTACGAAACGAGGCTCCCATGCATGTTTCCAACGTGTCAGTGATTCGGCGTACCCTGCCGCTTCTAACCGCGGTTCTACTGCTGACCATCGCAGCGCCGAACCCTCTCTCGGCTCAGACCCAACGACCAATGACCTTTCTTGACGTGCAAGAACTCGCCCGGCCAGGGTCTTGGACCCCCAGTCCAGACGGCCAGTGGATGCTACACACGGTCTCGACACCGAATTGGCAAGAAGCCGAATCGCAGGTGGACATCCATCTCGTGTCGATGTCGGAGGGCCTCGCCTCAGGCCGACAAATGACATTCACGATCGACAAGGACGAGACTTCACCTGCATGGTCACGGGACGGGAGTTTCTTTGTGTTCGCGTCAAACCGTGCTGCACCTGATGAGTCTGTTGATCAGCTGTATTACATGCGGCCCGACGGCGGTGAAGCCCGACAAATTACGGACGCTTCATATGGCGTGGCTGATTTCGCCTTTAGTTTCGACGGCGCATGGCTCGCCTATCGGAGCGGCGAAGAGAGTCTCGAGCAGCTCTATCGGCTTCCCCTGAACGATCTCTTCTCAGCCGACGCGGTCCAACTGACGGACGGGTCGGCAGGCGTTGAAGACTGGAAATGGGCCCACGACAGCCGGAGTGTCTACTTCATCCGGCCCCAGTTTCGCGATGAAGACGAGGTGCGTCGTCGGGAGGAACAATTCACGGTCGACATCAAAAACATGGTCACACCGCTCTCGGACCTATGGGCCGTCGATCTGACCGCGCAGAACGTGCAGCGACTCACTAACGACTCCGTCGGCAGCGTGAGGACCTTTAACCTCTCCGATGATGGCCGGTGGGTCACCTTCACGAGCGAATCCCCTAAGCGCTACGAGCGCAACATCACAGCTTCACGCCTTTATGCGGATCAGTACCTGCTTGAGATTCCCACCGGGCACATTGAACGCCTGACGGACAACTTCGAGATCAGCGAAAGCGGCCTAGGTGTGTCGCCCGACGGCCGCTGGGTTGCCTTTTCGGCCCCGGACGACATGACGCGCTACACGATGATGGAGAACCGCGTCTACATCCGGGGTGTGACCGACCGAGGCGGCACGTTCCGCAAGCTCGGTGCGTCGTTTGATGGTAGCGCCCGCATCGATTTCTGGGCCGATGATGGCAACACGATCTACTTCAACCACGGCGTCAAGGTGACCACGCAGCTTCATGCCCTCGACGTCGTCACCGGCGAGGTGCGCCAGGTCACGAATGAGCGGGCTGCGCTGAACGTCCGCCGAGACGACGACACCGGCGCGATTCTCATCGGCTATTCCGACCCGAAGACCCCTCCGACGGTCTTCACGATTTCAACAATCGATCAAATCGTCGACCGTCCAGCGTGGGTGCAACTCGTCGATGCTAACCCACAGGTCGACGGGTTCGCGCTTGGTGCAGAGAGCGAAATTAATTGGCGATCCACCGACGACAAACTCGTTGGTGGAGTCCTCGTCACTCCGGTGGGTTACCGAGAAGGCCAGCGCTATCCCCTCATCGTTGCCATTCACGGAGGACCAGCTTCAGCTGATGTTCTCCGCTTCAACGGCGGCTCCAACGCGCAGGTCTACGCCGGTGCTGGGTACGCTGTACTAAAGCCGAATTACCGCGGGTCTCGAAACTACGGCAACGCCCATCGAACGGATATCGTCGGTGACTACTTTACGCTGGGCTACGACGACATCATGACGGGCGTCGATTACCTCATCGAACAAGGAATCGTCGACGGAAACAGCATGGGCGCGCTGGGCTGGAGCGCCGGCGGACACTGGTCGAATTGGATTTTGACGCACACCGACCGGTTCAAGGCCATCAGTTCCGGGGCCGGCACGATGAATTGGATTTCGATGTACGCGCAGAGTGACGTCCAGCGCAATCGTCGATTCTACGTGGGGGACGACCCGCTTTACGATAATTTCGACATGTACTGGGACCAGTCACCACTCAAGTACATTAAAAACGCAAAAACGCCTACGATGATTCACGTGGTCCAGGGCGACCCACGGGTACCGAGCCCACAGTCGGTTGAACTTCACATGGCACTCAAGAAGCTGGGGGTTCCTACTGAGCTGTTCATGTACCCGGGACAGAGCCACGGCATCCCCGATCCGCGCAACCGACTGGTGAAGGCCGTCAGCGAAATGGCCTGGATGGACTACTACGTCCGTGACATGGGCGAGCGATTCCAGTGGCGCGACGTCCTACAGACCGTGGCGGAGGAAAACGAGAATTCCGAACTGCACCAGACCACAAGCGAACCCTCGACGCGCCGGTAACCTAGGCCGGGCTAACCGCTACGTGCCGAGTCAGGGCCGCGACAACACTTCTCGGATGCCCAACTCTTCTCGACTCATCGGCGCTATCGTTTTGGGTTTAGGCACCGTAGGCCTAGCCACCTGCACGCCAACCTCAAACACTGCAGTTTCAGCCCCAACGACGTCCAGCGAGACTGACATCGCGACCGATCTGGACCGGATGGCAGACCAGTTCCTGAGCGTTCAGGAACTAGTTCCGTTCCTTCACGACCTGACGGAAGACGAAGCTTACCGCTGGCAGGCAGAGTTCGTCGCGGCCCTACAACCAAGCCTAGGCCGGATCGCCGGCTACAAGACCGGCGGACACGACACCGGCCCACCAAACCCCAACTTTCCCCCGCACGGCATCCGTGGCGTGCTACTCGAGGGCATGGTGCATCCAAGCGGCGCATCCGTCACGCCTAACGATGCCGTCTGGGGCTTTCTGGAAGCCGACTTCGCCGTTCGTGTCGGTGACGAGTCGATCAACACTGCCGAGACCGACCTCCAGCTCCTGGCGAGCCTCGACGCGGTCATTCCATTTATCGAAATCCCCGACCCCGCGTTCCGGGATAACCAGCGAAGTCCGACCGGCAGCATTGTCACTAACATGGCCAGCCGTTACGCGTTCGTCGGAGAACCCATCCTCATCGAGCCGACGGTAGCGTGGATTAACGTGCTCAACACAATGACTTTCGCCGTTCACGACGAGCATGGAACCGAAGTGGGCTCGGGGACGCTAGAAGGACACTACCGGCCCCTTACCGTCGTGAGGTGGTTGAGGGACCACCTCCGCGCTTCTGGCCGGCGGCTGGAGGCCGGACATTTATTGTCGTTAGGCACCATCGGCATTAACCGCCAGCTCAAGCCGGGCTCACCCCAGGGTGGTCCGGCGTACGGCGGCAATCAATACCGATTGAGTTATTACGGGTTGTCAGGAGACGCCAGCACTGTGGTCGTCAACATTGAACGCTGAGTTAGCGACCAAACAAAAAACGACCCGAGCATTCGGCT
>DBHR01000009.1 GCA_002296225.1 Acidobacteria bacterium UBA823
TCCGGGGGCGGATCCGGGAACATCTTCCCCGGATTAAGAATCCCGTTGGGATCGAAGGCGACCTTCAACCGTCGCATCAAAGCTAACTCGCTGCGCGATAACGCCAACTCAACGAACGACCGCTTCGCTAGGCCGATGCCGTGTTCTCCACTAATCGCGCCTTCTAGCCGAACGACGTCTTTGAATAGCCGGAGTTCAGCGTCCCGCGCCCTAGCGACTGCGGCTTTATCATTCGGATTGACCATGATGTTGACGTGAATATTTCCGTCACCAAGGTGACCGAAACAAGCGATTGTCAAATCGAGATCCCGCCGCAATCGCTCCACGGTTTTGAAGAGCTCTGGAATTCTTGCCTTCGGCACAACGACGTCATGGTTAACCTTGAGTTCCGCAATCGTCTTGAGCGAGGGTGAAAGCTCCCGTCGGACTCGCCACAGTTCTTCTCGGGTCGAAGCATCCCTGGCGTGGCGAATATTCTTCGCACCCACCCGAAGGCACACGGCTTCCACTTGCGCGGCCTCTTCTCGCACCGTTTCGGGTAACCCGTCGACCTCGAGCAGCAGCATGGCCGCAGTGCCCGCAGGCGCAAGGCTCCGATCGCCCAGGTGACGTGCGACGGCTTTAAGTGATTCTGAGTCGATAAGTTCGAGCGCGCACGGGGTAATGCGTGCTTTAACAAGTTCAATTACCACCTGAACAGCATCAGCAACATCATTGAACGTAGCCTGAATGGTTTCTCGACACGCTGGGAGTGGAATGAGGCGAAGAATGGCCTTCGTCAAGATAGCCAACGTTCCCTCCGACCCGATCAAACTTTGGGTCAAGTCATATCCGACAACATTTTTTGCAGTCTTGCCGCCGGTCTGAATAATTTCTCCTGTCGCCAACACCGCTTCGAGCCCGAGCACGTACCGTTTGGTGGTCCCATACTTAAAAGCCCGCGGTCCTCCCGCACACTCCGCGATATTTCCGCCGATGGCGCATCGGTCCAAACTCGCCGGGTCGGGTGGATAAAATAGTCCGATCGATTCGACCGCGTGTTGCAAGTCGCCCGTCACCACGTTTGGTTCCACCACCGCCAGGAGATTTATTTCATCGATCTCAAGGATTCTAGTGAAACGCTCCATCGTAATCACGACACCACCGTTCGCCGGAACGGCCCCACCGGTGTAGCCTGTACCCCCGCCCCTTACAGTTAGTGGCACCCGATGTCGATCGCACAAACCAGCAATCGCGGATATTTGCTTCGTTGTTTCAGGACGAACCACAAGCTCGGCAAAACCGGTACACCTTGA
Source organism: Acidobacteria bacterium UBA823 (assembly GCA_002296225.1). Classification (GTDB taxonomy): domain Bacteria; phylum Acidobacteriota; class Vicinamibacteria; order Vicinamibacterales; family UBA823; genus UBA823. The sequence continues at coordinate 1,296 of DBHR01000009.1, forward strand.
AGCATCCGCTCCATATTTCTCAAGAGCGCCAGGGTCTTGAGTGCAACGTCCCGTTCCGACTGCCACCCGAACAGCCTCAACAAAGTCTGGTGTCAGCATCTTGCTCCCACGACGACGACCGTAACACACCAAAAACGGCCCGGGCTCAAAGAGCAGGTCGGGGCTTAAGGCGAGGTATCCGGTCGCTGGTGTTGATGAATTCGAGGAGCCGCCTAATCCCTTCACGCAATTGTTCGAGGGACGTCGCGTAGGAAATGCGAAGGAATCCCGGCGCACCGAACGCCTCTCCAGGAGTGACCGCCACGTGCGCCTGCTGTAGCAATTCCTGCGCAAATTCAGCCGAAGTTGAAATTCCGCCTGGGGAGAGCAAACCCGAGATATCCGGAAAAAAGTAGAACGCGCCATTTGGCTTAACAAGCCGAATCCTAGCGTCTGCCGTGAACCACTCTGCAGCCTGGTCGCGCCGGGACCGGTATTCCTCAAGCATCTCCTGCACGCAGTCCTGCGCCCCCCCCAGTGCCCCCAGTGCCGCTCTTTGAGAAATGGAGCACACGTTCGAGGTTGTGTGACTTTGAATCGCTCCGCACGCTGCCACGACGGGGGCAGGGCCGATCACCCAGCCACATCGCCACCCGGTCATTGCATAGGTCTTGGACATCGAACCAGTCAATACCGTGCGCTCGGGCATACGGTCATTTAAAATCTTGGGCAAATTATGTGGGATCTCTTCGTAGATCAGACGCTCATAACATAAGTCGAGAACTACCCAAATACCGCGAGACGCTGCCTCGTCAGCGATGATCGCAAGGTCTGACTCGGGCATGACCGCACCGGTGGGATTTCCTGGAGAGTTCAGAATGACCCCCTTGGTGCGAGCCGTTAATGCCGAGACGATTGTCTCCGGCAGAATTCGGAACCCGTCCGCCGCCTGGGTCCTAACCGAAACTGCCTGGGCACCAGCCAACTTGATTTGTTCAGTGATTGATGGCCAGCCTGGAGAATGGGTCACCACCTCGTCACCAGGGCCAAACAGCGCCATCGAGGTGTTGTAGAGCGCTTGCTTTCCGCCGGCGGTCACAATTACCTGCTGGGCAGGATATTCGACGCCGTAGTCCACCCGATAGCGGTTGGCGATCGCCGCTTTCAGCTCGTCGATCCCAGCGTTGGCAGTGTACTTCGTAAAGTTCGCATCAATTGCAGCCCGGGCCGCCACTTTGGCATCTTCGGGAGTAGTAAAGTCAGGCTCGCCCGCACCGAAATCAATTACCTCTACGCCCGTTCGACGCAGTCGCGCAGCCTCCAGACCAACCTGCAGCGTCGGCGAGGACGCGACCTGTTCCATTCGCTTTGCCAACATAGACACTGGTCCGTCTTTTTTAGAATTGCGCGTGCCTATCACAAAATTGGATTCCTAGCGCGGGTTAACGCTTTTTCATTAAGCGCGCTTCAACGCCTTCCGGCACCAACCCGGTGATTGAACCGCCCAGCGCAAACACCTCTTTCACTAGTCGAGAACTTACGTAGGTATATCGCTCCGCCGGCATCATGAATACCGTTTCGGCCTCAGCATTCAGCCGTCGATTCATCAATGCCATCTCCAATTCGAATTCAAAATCAGAGACTGCCCGTAACCCTCTAACAATCACGCTGGCTCGCTTCCGTCGGACATACTCAACCAACAGCCCTTCAAATGTGTCGACCTCTACATTTGGATGCGTCGCGAACACCTCTCGGGCGATCTCTAATCGCTCAGACAGACTTAACAGGGGCTCTTTGTCAGCGTTGACGAGCAACGCCACGATGATTCGATCGAAAAGGCGAGCGCCGCGTAGAATGATGTCGACGTGGCCGTTCGTTAATGGATCGAACGAACCAGGATAGACAGCGACACGTTTTTCGGTGGTCGCACGGGTCATGGCTGCTCCTATTTAGCGGGTTGCACATCAGCAGATAGGCTTCCCGCGACCGAATGGTAGAAGCTTAACGCGCTATTGCCAGCAGACACCTGACGATCCCGTTTTAGTCCAGCAACGGGCTCAACCGTCAGACGTTGGATTGAATGCTCGAGCACAATAAGCCCATCGCGGGTTAAGTGTTCCGCAGCGCTGGCAAGAACATCCTCGAGATTATCGCACTCGTAAGGCGGATCCAGAAAAATCAGATCGACCGACTTTTGATTGATCCTCCGCCACGCTCGATGCAGCGAACTCCGGAGAATAGTATATCCGTCCTGAAGACCACATCGCTGTAGGTTGTCCTGGATAAGTTTAGCCGCGCGCGAATCCGCCTCCACGAAAGCGACGTGGCTCGCGCCTCGGCTGAGCGCTTCGATTCCGACGGCGCCAGTCCCCGCATAACCGTCGACGAAGGCGGCGTTTACGACTCGACCGGCTAACACATCGAACAATGTCTCTCTTAGACGATCGGATGTCGGTCGAAGACCCGACCACGTTGGTGCATTCAGCCGACGGCCCCTGAGCGCCCCCGCGATTACACGCATGGAAGAGTCATAAAAAGTGACTCGCGCACCCGTGCCCGTGTCACCCTACCCCCGCTAGCTTAAATCGCTGGGCCCAGCTGGCCTCGACGACCTCGATTAGACTTTGATTTTCATTTCCGGGTTCCAACCATCGTTCAGCTTCGTCGCGGGCCTGCTCCATGAGGGTTTGGTCACGCAGTAAATTGCCAACTCGCAGCATCGGAATTCCAGATTGCCGCGTGCCGAAAAAGTCGCCAGGCCCCCTCAATTCAAGATCCTTTTCCGCAAGGGCAAAACCGTCCTCGGTCTCCGTTACCGCCTTCAGCCGGGCTCGCCCAGTTTTACTCACGGTGCGATCGTACAAGAACACGCAGTGGGATTGATGTTCCCCTCGACCAACCCGCCCCCGTAGCTGGTGCAGTTGCGCCAGGCCGAACCGCTCTGCCTGTTCCACAACCATAACCGTAGCGTTTGGCACATCAACACCAACCTCGATCACGGTGGTCGACACTAAGATGTCGTATTCACCACGAGCAAACGCCGACAAAACCTCAGCCTTCGCCCCCTCCCGAAGACGCCCGTGGATGAGTGCCACTCGGCGTTCGGGAAAGACATCACGGGATAAGTGGGCCGCCATCTCCGTCGCGGCCCTCGCGTTGACCTTATCGGATTCTTCCACGAGAGGGTAAACGATGTAAGCTTGGCGCCCCGCGTCAAGCTCACTCCTGATCAGTCGGTACACTTCCTGCCGGCGACCCTGAGGCTTAGCCGCCGAAATTACTGGACGCCTTCCGGGAGGTAGGTCTTTGATAGTCGAGACATCGAGGTCGCCATAGCTGGTCAGCGCAAGGGTCCGTGGTATCGGCGTAGCCGTCATAACGAGAACGTCCGGACACCAACCCTTATCGCGTAGTGAAGCTCGCTGCCAAACGCCGAACCGATGCTGTTCATCGATAATCACTAGGCCCAGTTTCTTAAACACGATTGGATCCTGAACTAGGGCATTTGTCCCAACAACGAAGTTGGCAGTTCCCTTCGCTAGCGCCTCAATCGCCTGACGTCGCGCCGTCACCGGCATGCCTCCAGACAGCGCTACGACCTTAAACCGCGAATCAGTCAATAGCCTCGTGAGGTTACGGAAATGCTGCTCCGCGAGAACCTCCGTCGGCGCCATAAACGCTACTTGGAGACTGTTTTCCATGGCGACAAGGGCCGCGAGCACCGCCACAATCGTCTTCCCAGAGCCAACGTCGCCCTGCAGTAGGCGGTTCATCGGTTGAGGACGGCACATGTCGGCAACGATTTCCTGTAAGGCAGCCTTCTGCCCTTCCGTTAGCCTGAAAGGTAAAACGCGCAACGCTGTTTGACGGATCGAGTCATCGACGCGGGGCACAATTGATTTTCGTTCAGAGTTGAGTGCCCGCCTCCGTAGTCGGAGCCCGAATTGAAAAACAAAAAACTCCTCAACAATTAATCGAGTTTGCGAAGGAGAACGAAAAGCGTTAAGCGAGTCAAGAGAGGTGCCTGACGGAGGAAAGTGTGCTTCCACTAGCGCGGTGCGTGCGTTTGGTAGTTCTAGTTCACACTGAAGCCTCGTTGGTAGTGGGTCACGTACGACTTCAGGAAGTCCCTGGAGCCCAGTAAAGACGATCCGGCGTAGTATCTTTGGCGAAAGGCCGCCAACCCTTTCATAGACCGGCACGATCCGCCCGGTATGGACTCGTTCTTCGTTGTCCATTTGACCATTAGTCGTCCCATCGCCCAGTAGCTCATACTCTGGATTAGTGATTTGCAGACCGCCATCCCGTCCAGACTCCACGGTACCGAAAAATACCGCGGCTATACCTGGCTCGAGGACGTCACTCAAAAACGGTTGGTTCAGAAAAACCGCTCGCAATACACCGGTTGCATCCGCCAGCGTGACCTCGAAAATAGTGAACCCTCGGCGGCGCGTCGGGCGAAGGTTCTTTCGGCTAACCTCAGCCATGACCGAGGCTGAAATGCCTGGCCTTAGCGAACCTATCGGCTCCAGTCGACTGCGATCCTCGTAGCGAATTGGTAACCGGTGCAGTAAATCATCGACGGTCACCAGCCCCGCCCGGGTAAACTCAGCGGCGCGCCTAGGACCCACGCCCTTTAGATACTGTAGAGGCGTTTTTAGATATGTTCCGGGACTCATCGCCCTTCGGCCTCGCATCGGGCCCAGCTTCTACGCTCCGCTGCCGCCCATAGCCCTAGGCTATTGAAGGATTAGAACCTCGCCTGAATGGACTTGAATCGCCTGAATGCGGTATGGAAGCGTGAAGTCTCGTTCGATTTCCACCCCTTGTGGTCGTTCTACCGACCTTGTTTGGGCCACGATCAAATCCATAACCAGCGCCTTGGGAACGGGAAAGCCAGACACCTCAACCCGTTCAACCTCAACCCGCCCAACGCCTTTGGTCGCATGGAGGGCGCCCACCACCGTCACGGGTAGCCGACCCGAGAGGAAGTTCATCGGGTCAAACCTCTTGACGCTGGGACCCCTTTGAATCTGATCAAGATCGACGACGGCCATGGCGATCACTTTGCCCTGCCCTTCCAAGAGAACCCTTACTTCACTAAAGCCGGAGTTCACTCTCATAGCCGACTCGAGAAAGTCGCTCACTTCGGTTTCTGATAGCCGTGTTTCGCGAGGAGCAGACCTGTCACCCACCTCGGACCCATAGGCCACAATGCCACGAATCTTTTCAGAAACCGACGCGACATCGGTCGCGCCCTGATTTGGACTAGCCCCCACGGCGGTTTGTGTCGGTAACACGGACAATCCACACAGCCCACACACAACAAGACCGGTAATGCGAAGGGACCTGAACATGGCTTAAAAATCCACGCGGGGCCGACCCGCGCTTGAAGTGTAGCATGCGGTTAAATCCGACTCTGTCGTAGTCATGGTGAATCGAGTAGTGCCTGCACTTCTAGCGCTGTCGGAAGGCCGCCTCGCGCCCCAAGCCCTCGGCAATTCAACGCGGCTACCGCGTTTGCGTACGCCAGTAGTTCAGAGACGTTCCTGTCCCCAGAAGACGCTAGCCATGCCGAAATAAATCCACCGCGGAACGCGTCGCCCGCACCCGTTGTGTCCGCGACCTGGACCGTCCTTCCAGGGGAATGAATCTCACGGTTACCAACAACCGCTAGACTTCCCTCCTCCCCCAGGGTGACCACCACAAGAGGCGCCCGAAATCGCCTTGACAACTTATGCATAGCCTTCCCAAGGTCGGCGCAGCCTGTGAAGTCGGACGGAAAGGCTTGCGCGGCGATGATCACGTCGACCTCGGTGAGTACGTTTTCAATCTTGGGCCGCACCCGCTCCACATCGATTACTGTAGGGATACGATTTTTTCGAGCGATACCTACGGCCCGAGTTGCAGCCTCAACTTCGCCGCAATCGACGAGCAGGATCCGTCCTGAAGTCACTGCTTCAGGCCGCACGTCGGCCGTTCGAAGCCTCAAGGCCGGGTCTCGCTGCCATAAGATTGTTCGGTCGCCATTCTGTTGGTCGACTACGATGATCGCAAACTGGTTCTTGGTGCCCAGACACGTCCGGCAACCTGAAACGTCGACCCCGGCTGCTACCAGCGCGGACCGACTGAACTCTCCATTATCGTCGCCGCCAAAATTGCCGATATAGCGAGAACGCCATCCCAACTTGGCGCAGGCCGCCATAGCCGTCGCTGCCTGTCCACCTGCGAATCGCGACATAGCCTCTGCGGGATGTTTATGGTTCAGACGGAGTGGACCGGAAATTGTTGCAACGAGGTCCACGCTGTTAAGGCCCAAGCCAACCACGTCGAACGCCCGGCCATCCGCCGGAGGAAGGGACATGTCAAACTTCACGGATCTCGATGCTAGCAGAAGGTCACACACGCCGGCAGACTCGACAGGGTTGATGTTCGCCTTTTGTTTGCGTACACTAGCGTTGCCGGTTCGCAAACCAATCTGCATCGGCGCGGTTCTGTAGAGCGCGAATTCGGCCTCGCAGCCTTTACGGATGGGAGAACGCGTGCAGCCTCTAACGAAACGCCAGCGAGAAATCCTCGACTACCTCACCGACTTTATTCATCAGCATGGTTACGCACCTAGCCTTCAGGAAATCGGCGGCCGATTCGGCCTCTCTTCGCTTGCCACCGTCCATAAACACCTAAGCAATCTCCAGGAAAAGGGTTTTATCCGTAGAGCCTGGAATCGCAGCCGATCAGTCGAAATCCTGCCGACAAATGTCGGGACCCGCTCGATTGAGTTACCGCTCATGGGTTACGTCGCCGCTGGTGCCCCCATTGAGGCGATCCCGTCCGCTGAATCGATCGCCGTCCCTGAGACCTTAGTCCGAAAATTGGACACATACGTACTCCGCGTTCGCGGGGACTCGATGGTCGACGAGCATATTCTCGAGGGCGACTTCGTTATCGTTGAGAATCGTAAGACGGCTGAAAGCGGGGAAATGGTGATTGCCTTGCTGGATCGGGATGAAGTGACCCTCAAGACTTTCTTTCGAGAGAATGGAAAGGTGCGACTCCAGCCGGCAAACAAAAGTATGAAGCCAATCCTTGTGGACCCTGCGAAACTACAGATACAGGGTGTCGTCGTCGGTGTGATGCGCAAGTATTAAACTAGGCGTGTTAGTAATCCGAACGCCGTCGCTACACGTTTTTGAGGAAGAATGATGAGTTCTCAAGAAAAACAGATTAATTTCACAATCCTCCCGGACGAGAATCCCGATGCTCCCCGAACTTACGCGAACTTTTGTGCTATCGCACATACTCCATTTGACGTCACGCTCACCTTTTGCGAAGTAATGCCTCTCTCAAAAAAAGACGTCGAGGATGCCAAGAGTGACCGTGTCGTGCACGCGCCAGTCCGCGCCACGGTCGTGCTACCGATGCAGTTCGTGCCCAACTTAATCGCAACGCTTCAGGAGCACGCTCGCGCTCTCGCCGACTCACCTGCTAAAGAAAATCAATCTCCTGACAAGGGACCCGTCCACTGATAACCTCCTCAGACGCCCCAAAGCTGCGTCGGCCATCTGTGATCCGCAAGCGATTCGGCCAACATTTTCTTGAACCGGCCTGGACGACGAAAGTTATCTCAGCGATTGCCCCAGCAGCCTCAGACTGCTTCGTCGAAATTGGCCCTGGCAAGGGCGCCCTCACGTGCGCCCTTGCCGCTAACGTCACCGACGTGCTTGCGATTGAGATTGATCGCAAACTCGCGGCTGCTTTGATGAAGAAGGAGGAGCGGCGATTCAGCGTAATCGTTGGAAACGTCCTCAAGGCGGATCTTGTCCAACTCGCCAGCAAGGTTCGACAACACCACCCGAAGTCGTCGGTCCGACTGGTAGGTAATTTACCCTACAACATCTCTTCGCCCGTGCTTTTCCAGATTTTCAGGGCCCACCGTGCCGCCGCACCATTCCTCGATGCTACGTTAATGGTTCAACGTGAGGTTGGCGACCGACTCGTCGCCCAGTGCGGCACTAGAGCCTACGGTCCTCTGGCTATTCTGTCGGCGGCGCAGGCCGAGGTGCGCCGCTTATTAGTGTTGCCGCCTGGAGCATTTCGGCCAACTCCGAAAGTCAATTCTGCCCTCATTAATTTCAAATTTCGCCGGCCCTCAATCGATCTTCGACACTTCGACGCATTTGAAAAACTCGTGCGCGGCATTTTTCAGCATCGCCGAAAAATGCTTAGGAATGCCCTTCGGTCAGTCGCTGCCGGTAGCGACCCCCCGGTAGAACCAATGCTCGAGGCTGCCGGTCTCGACGGCAGGAGACGACCAGAGACTCTTCGGTTTCTTGAACTTACTCGTCTTTCGGCGGCCCTCAATGCTTCGTCGACACGGACTGTGATATAGTCTTCAGCACCAACCCGCCTACAGGCTTTACCCAGCAGCCTGAGTTCAAGAAGAACGTGTGCGAAAATCGGGTGATCTCGCTGCGCCCGTTGGATATTGTGCGCGTGGTAAGCGGTCGCCTCCTGTCGGGCCGAAAATGGAAGCTATCGCTCATCCTGGTAAGGCCTCGCTACTTCGTGCCGATACAAAGGGAGTGCTATCGATTTGCCACCGTGGTCAACTAGCCGCGTTTTCGACCGAAAAAACGACCGCATTCCGGTGGTAAGGGAGATTTTATGGCCGGTTCGGTGCTTTCCCGGCGGATGAGTGAATTCCTCGGCGTGGCGTTCTTTGCTACCGCCTTGATCTGGCTCGTTTCGCTGACAACATACGACTCGTCCGACCCGGCCTGGTTCTTCAGCGCGGCAACCGCCGAACTGCCGAACAATTTCGCGGGCCGCGTCGGTGCCTTTCTCGCGGAGTTGTCCTATCAATTGTTCGGGTATACCGCACTCACCATTCCGGTCGTAGTCGGTGCGATCGGTTGGCACTCATTCTGGTGTCGGCCCCTCGATGCGGCTTACACCAAAGCCGTTTCTATCCTCTTGATTACGGCCTCCCTGGCTTCCTTTCTTAGCCTCGCCTTCGGCACCGTAGAACTCTCTGGTACGAGCATTGATGCCGGCGGAACGGTAGGGGCCTGGCTTGCCAACCTCCTAGCGGAGTATCTCAACCGGACCGGCTCAATCATCTTTATTTTGACGGTTCTCTTTCTCGCGGTCATCATCTCCACGCAGGTTTCCTTCGGCCGCATCTTCGCTACCGCGTGGAAGTCAGCGGTAGTCACCACGACCGCTCTCAGTTCACTTTCACGTAAGCGCTGGCGGGAACTGAAACGGCTTCGAGACCGTAAACGAGTCATTACAAAACATTTGAAAAACTCGCCGTTTGAGTCAATAACCGACAAAGAGACATCGCCTCCGGTTTCCATCAAGAAGGAGTCAGCGCCAAAAATTAAACCTGCAGCGTTGGCGGCTGTCCCGCTCCCTTTGAAGGACCAGACGCCCACGGTCGCCGCCGGTTCTCGCAACGGTGAGTTCACCCACCCACCACCAACGCTACTTGACACCCCCCAAACCGGACACAAGATTGACGAGCGTGAACTCATGGAGGGTGCGCGACTACTTTCCGAGAAGTCCCGTGAGTTCCACGTTGTGGGCGACGTCGTGCAAATTCATCCTGGGCCAGTCGTTACGACCTACGAGTTTAAGCCTGACGCGGGAGTGCAGTACCGCAGGATAACCAACCTCTCCGATGACCTATCCCTCGCAATGCAGGCCGATTCGGTTCTCATTGATCGCATCCCCGGAAAATCAACCGTCGGCATCCAGATCCCGAATAAAACGCGGGAACTGATTTCCCTGCGCGACCTCCTTGAATCCGAGGCCTTTAAACGGTCCCCGTCTAAACTTAGTCTCGCCCTCGGCAAGACGATCCACGGCGAACCGTACATAACCGACCTCGCAGCAATGCCTCATCTGCTTATCGCTGGGTCCACCGGCTCAGGGAAATCCGTGGCTATCAACTCGATGATTACCAGCATCCTCTATCGGGCAACTCCGGACGAAGTTCGCTTTATCATGATCGACCCAAAGCGACTTGAACTCGGCATTTATGAAGACATTCCCCACCTACTAACTCCGGTGGTCGTTAATGCGAAACTCGCCTCCAACGCGTTGCATTGGGCCGTCCACGAGATGGAGGAACGATATAAGCAATTGGCCGCTCATGGCGTTCGGAATATCGGGCAATACAATCGAAACGCCGCGCAAGCCGCCGAGGAACAGTCGGCCGGCCGTGGCTCCAATGACGACACCGATGAGATTCCAAAAGCGCTGCCCTATATCGTCGTAATCATCGACGAGCTCGCGGACCTCATGATGGTGGCGAGCAATGAAGTCGAAGAGTCTGTCGCTCGACTAGCGCAGATGGCCCGCGCTGTTGGGATTCATCTGATTCTAGCTACTCAGCGGCCTTCCGTGGACGTTATCACCGGATTGATTAAGGCCAACCTCCCCGCCCGTATATCCTTCCGCGTCTCATCAAAGACAGATTCGCGCACGATTCTCGACAGCAATGGTGCCGAACAACTCCTTGGAAACGGCGACATGCTGTTTCTACCACCGGCGTCCTCAAGAGTGATCCGCCTTCACGGCCCGTATATCTCGGAGCAGGAGAACGCCCGCGTCGCCAGTTTCCTGCGCAAGCAAGGGTCGCCCGTTTATAACGAGCTGATCACATCCGAGGCCAAGGCCGACGCTATCGTGTTCGAGCGGGATGAGCTGTACGACGAAGCCGCGCGGCTTATCGTGTCGAGCGGCCAGGCCTCCATCTCGTATTTACAACGTCGAATGCGGGTCGGCTTCAGTCGCGCAGCTCGCCTAGTTGACATGATGGAGGCTGAGGGACTCGTCTCCCCGGGAGGGGGAGGCAAGGCTCGCGAAGTACTGGTTCCTATGGATTATTTTGAAGAGGTGGACGCGCAACTCAAATAGTGCGGTCCTAATTGGATGTCGCTAAGGCTCTCTTTATCTCAACCCCACCGATCCCTGCTGGGTTACCAAGCAGTCGCCACCGTTTGGCTCGTAATGGGCCTGCTAAATGGTCCAGTCTTTCCGAAGACGGCTTCCGCCGCAACGGCGAGTGAGCTTTATGAAAATGCCCTCTCACGCGAACGTGCGTTAGCTGCTCCGTCCAGGCCGCAGCCCCCTTCACTTAGAGAGTTACAAACCCTCATTCGCCGCTACGAAGGAATTGTCCGACAATACCCTCGAAGCGGCTACTGTGATAATGCGTATTGGCAGGCCGCCGGCCTCGCCCTCACGGCCTTTAAGCACTATGCCCATTCTGACGATCGGCGCGACAGCGAGAAGTTCCTGGAACTGATTCAAAGCGAGTATCCGAGCAGCTCGCTAATCTCGGCTATACCTGGCCGCCGCGATCGACTGGAGGCGATCGCGCACTCACACGCCCGTTTACGACCGACCCTGGTTACCTCAATCGAGCGCACTTTGGTCGATGACGGCGTGCGGGTAACGATCGGTCTCGATGCGGAAGTCGCCTACCAATACGAGCGCCTCGCCAATCCTGACCGTGTGTTCTTTGACCTACACAACACCGAACCCGCTCAGCACCTGCTCGACGGCTCCCGCTCATTTAGTAATGACGTGGTCAGAAAGATTCGCGTGGGCCGCCGCCCCAACGACACAACGCGGGTCGTGCTCGACCTTGCCAACGTGCAAAACTACAGCGTTTTCGCGCTATACAACCCCTATCGCCTAGTAATTGATACCGTCCGCGGACCCAACGAACCCATTCCACCAGAACTCGCACGGCTTGCACCAGAGCCCCTCCCTCCAACGGCGAACGCGAGTGGAGATTTCTCACTCTCCCGCCAGTTGGGCCTCGGCGTTAGGCGAATCGTCATCGATCCTGGCCACGGTGGCCACGACCCAGGCACTCGCGGTTCTGGGATGTCCGAGGCCGACCTTGTTCTAGACATAGCTCTGCGGCTCAGAACGCTGGTGGCAATGCAGCCATCAACTGACGTCGTCCTGACCCGCGAGACCAACACGTTTATCCCTTTGGAAGAGCGGACCGCAATCGCAAACCGCAATAATGCCGACCTGTTTCTCTCCATTCACGTAAACGCAAGCACCAATCCGAGAGCCCGTGGGATTGAAACTTACTTTCTCAACTTTGCGGCCAATCCTGACGCTGAGTCACTGGCCGCACGCGAAAACGCATCTTCGAGCCGAACAATGGCCCGCCTGCAGGGTCTCGTGCAGACGATCGCGCTCAACGACAAACTTGATGAGTCGCGAGAATTCGCCGAGATGGTGCAGGATTCGTTAGAGGAACAACTGCGCCCCACGAATCCAACTCTTCAAGACCTAGGCGTCAAGCAAGCGCCCTTTATCGTTCTTATTGGCGCTAAGATGCCCAGCGTGCTGACCGAGGTGTCATTTTTGAGTAATCAGGCCGAAGCGCTCCTGCTCACGGAGGATGACTACCGGCAGAGAATCGCGCAGGCACTATTTAATGCAGTTCTGCGTTACCAACGGACGCTCAAAAACGTGCAGGTGGCAACTCGCCCATAAGCGTCCCCACCTAGAGCCCCAAGCCCTGCATGCCTGCCTTCCGGGCGACTCTGCGAATTCTACGTAACTTGAACAGCGTGAGACCGATCATAATCCCAGCTAGAAGTGTCGCCCCGATGAACGCACCTGTGAGCCCGAGGGCCTGAAGCAGGACATCGGCCACCGTCGTTTCCGCGCTCAGGGAATCCGTAAACTCCACGACGATCGGCGTGACCGCTTGGCTCTCTAGCATCCGAAACTCACTAGTCACTTCCTGCGCCGACTTCCCCCCAAGACCCACTAGCGCAGGCAAGCTCCACCAGGGTTCGCACCCCAACCCCTGAAGGCCCTTTCGCCTGATATGGTCTGGGTTTGTCAGCCCAAGCCGTCCCTGCCACATCAAGATGAGCCCACGGTGTGTCGCCAGCGAATACCTTGAGGAACATCGCTGCCGTAATTGCCGAAGCGGCTCGCCCCCCGGTGTTCTTCACGTCGGCGATATCGCTCCTTATCTGCTCTCCATACTCGTCGAAGACCGGCAGCGGCCAAACTCGGTCCCCAGCCGTATCAGCCGCCTCCCTAATAGCCTCCACCCATCGGTCCGGAGAGCCGAACAGGCCCGTCGTGATATTCCCGAGCGCAACAACACATCCGCCCGTCAGCGTCGCCACGTCCACCAGGTGCGTTGCCCCGCACCGCTTGGCGTACCACAGCGCGTCACCCAGCACCAATCGACCCTCAGCATCCGTATTGATCACTTCAACGGTTTTTCCAGCCGCGCTGCGCAGGACATCACCTGGCTTAATCGCGCGGCCACCGGGAAGATTTTCGGTGGCCGGCACCACACCGACGACGCGTATCGGAACCCTTAATTGGTCGATAGCGCGCATCGCGCCCAGCACGGCGGCTCCCCCCGCCATGTCATATTTCATCTGTTCCATAGAATCGGCTGGCTTCAGTGAGATACCCCCACTATCAAACGTAACGCCCTTTCCCACCAAGCCCAGCACCGGAGCCTCTGGCGAAGATTCCGGCGCGTGATGAACAACGATCAACTTTGGTGGTTCGGCGCTGCCGCGCGCGACCCCAAGTAGTAAACCGAGGCCCAGAGTCTCCATTTCAGCCCGCTCGATGACTTCGACTCTAAGCCCAGTTCCCTCGGCCAGCGCACGGGCTCGGTCTGCAAAAACCGCTGGTGTTAACGCGTTTCCGGGTTCGTTTGCCATCGTCCTAGCATCGTTGCTACAGGAGCCAACCAAACGACCACGCCAAACCGATTCATTAAGGGCGGTTGAATTGCCTGTTCCTGTCGCCACGACAATCTCAGACACCGCGTGACTCTCCGTTTCCGTCTTCCAACTGCCACTTTCAAATTCTCCGAGGGTTAAACCCTCGGCGGCTGCCTCGGCGAACTGATTCAATCCGACCCCAGAGTCACCCCGAAGCCAGAACGCCACACTTGTTACCCTCCGAGCGCGGGCGGCCAACATGCCCACCGTGGCCACCCGGCGGACCCGCTCTATTGATTGCTGTGGGGAACCTGTGCCGATTAACAGCACTCGCCGAGGCTTCCATCCCTTTTTTGTCACAGTGGCAATGCACGACTCATAGGCCTTGCCGCGCCATTCCCCACGGCTACGAGCATCGCTAAGCCCCCCAGCGGTAGCAGCAACCAGTCCCGGAACATCATCCAAGGTGTCGCTCTCCCATGTCGGCACTACGAGCAAGTCAACGTCCAGCTCTGACGCCCCACTTACGACAGCACGCATCACTGATTGCGATTTCATATTGGGCATGGCCTGATTATATGGTGCGCACTACGCTGATGACATTACGAGTGAGCTTCGGCCAAGCGTATCGAGTGGCAAAGGCTCCTCTTGCGGGGAACAAGCGTCGTTCAGCCAGTCTTGGTTCGGCTAGTGATCGATCGGACTATCTCGACGATATAGATCCTAGCAAGCGCCATTGGGGGAATGGACACTCCCGCCCTTCACACCCATCAACTTGACGGGCTTTCCATTCGTAAAGCCACACCGGTTGCCTGACCATCCCGAAGCCAAAATGCTTTCAGGTTCCCCGCCGATACTGGGTCCTCAATCTCTGACTGGGGAGACACAATCAAATAGACGTAGTCGTGATAACTCGCCCCGGCTAGATCCGTCGGCGATGGTGCCGGTGGCTTTCCGGGATGTGAATGATAGACCCCAAGGACGCTCCGCCCACTCGATCGCGCCACCTGGATGGCCTGAAAATGATCTTCGGGATTTACCCGATAGCGACGGGGGTCGCTGCTGTCGTTGCGCGCCGCATGAGCCTCCTCAATTAGTAAGGCCGAACCGAGCAGTAAGCCGCAGCATTCCCGAGGGCTTTCGAATTTGGCGTGCCGCATAATTTCCTGAACCGCAGCACGCGAGATTACAAAGCCGCTGCCAACGTCGCGTTTATCCATTCTCCTTAGCAGACTTCGGCGTCGTCGCCATTAGGACTTCTCGCCACGCATTCGCCGATTCAAAGACTTCATGAAGTCGCGCGCCCTCACCCAAATCAGCGCGCAGAGCCTCTAATACGACAATCAAGTCATCAAGTGCCGCGGTGATCTCATCAGCGTTACTCCCGCAGGCGTCCAGCCAGACATCAACTGGACTCGAAGCCAGTCTCGTCGTCTCGCGGACGCCTCGACCTGCTAGGCGCAGTCCCTCCCGTCCGAGCCGTTCCCCGAGAACGTGCATGAGTGCACTAGCAGTTAGCTGCGGCATGTGAATGAGTGCGGCAACCAGGCGATCGTGTTCGGCAACACCCATCGTGTGCGGAAGCCCGCCAAGGCCCTCTACGAATCTACTTAACTGGGCAATCGCAGCCACTTGGCCGTCTCCGACAGGTGTTAGCAACCACGGCCGCCCAACAAAGAGGTCTGCCCGCGCATACCTAATACCGCCACGCGCGGCGCCCGCGAGAGGATGGCCGCCAATGAAATCGAAACGAGCCGGGAGTCCTTCTGCCGCCTCAACAATCGCACGCTTGGTGCTCCCGACATCAGACACAATGGCCCGACCGGAGACATGCTCCGAGAGAACACCCAGCAGTTCAATGTTTTGAGCAATCGGGGCCGCCAAGAAGACGACGTCCGCGTCAGCAAGAACCACCGGGTCGTCAGAAGCAACGTCGATCGCATGCAACTGCATGGCATGTTCAAGGACGCCCTTCTTGTCGACTCCAATGACCAACGCTGACGGCCACACCTTCCGAGCGGCCAACGCAATCGAGCCGCCGATAAGGCCCAACCCTATTACTCCGATTTTGTGAAACACCGGAGTTTGGGATATGGAAAAAACGACTGGAATCGTCTTACGGTCGACCATGTCCCGAACACATCGCCATCACCGCGCCCAGGCCTTACCGACCGTGGACTCCAAGCAAATACCCCGCCCAATCGCAGGCGCGATCACGCGAAGCTCAGTCATCAGTCGATCGAACTGTTTGGGGTAGAGAGACTGCGCACCATCGCTTTTTGCGTGGTCTGGATCGCAGTGCACCTCAATTAGCAAGCCATCGGCCCCGGCGGCCACCGAGGCCCGCGCCATGGGCGTCACCTTGTCTCGCCGCCCCGTCCCATGACTCGGGTCCGCAACGACGGGAAGATGACTCAATTTATGAATGACTGGAATTGCCGAAATGTCGAGCGTGTTCCGAGTGTAACTTTCGAAGGTCCGGATTCCCCGCTCACACAGCATTACGTCTGGATTGCCCCCGGCCAGAATATACTCGGCAGACAGGAGCCACTCCTCAATCGTGGCTGAAATACCCCTTTTGAGGAGAACGGGTTTCCTGGCTTGACCCAGTTCACGTAGAAGGGTGTAGTTCTGCATGTTCCTAGCGCCGACTTGGAGGATGTCAGAGTACTTCCCAACCACGTCAATCTGACTCACGTCCATCACCTCTGACACTAATTTCATCTCGTGATCGTCGGCCGCCTTCCGAAGCATTCGAAGACCACTTTCACCTAATCCCTGGAAGCTGTACGGGGAACTGCGGGGTTTGAACGCACCCCCCCTAAGAACCTTTGCGCCTGCCCGCTTTACAGCGGCCGCCGTGGTTTCAACCTGCTCTTCTGTTTCTGCGGAACACGGGCCGGCCATAACGACAACCTCATCACCTCCTATTCGCAAGTCTCCGACTTGAATCACAGTGCGTTCGCTCTTAAACGTTCGGCTCGCGAGTTTGTAGGGCTCGGTTATCCTATGCACTTCCGACACGCCGGTCATGACCTCGACTAGCCCGACGTCAAACGTACGTTCACCTCCAACCGCGCCGAGCACCGTGCGTAACGCACCGGTCGACCGGTGCACCCCGAACCCCAACTCTTCCAAACGTAAAACCACTTCCTCGATCTGGGCTTCAGACGCCTGCTCCTGCATTACGATCATCATTGCCTCGGTCTCCCTCGTCTTTTATATCGCCGGGCCCAATCTCGCCCTTTTCTTCGAATTGTCTCGTTTCCTCTATGGTGCGCTGGAATACCCGCGTCAGCGCCTCCCAAGCTAGAGGACCATCATTCACAGAGTTGGCATGGGCCACGACGTGTTCTTCTCGCTCAGGCTGATACACAGCTACCCCGAGCACCATTTTTATCGCAGCGATCTCCGCAGCGCACGATGCCCATTCGTTAAGCAGATCAACCAGGTCGCGATCGAGTTCATCGATCCGCATTCGGAGCCCTACTAGTCGTGCGTCTGATTTCGACCTTCCAGAAGCCATCAATCCAATCCGTCCGTTGCCTTCAGCCATCCAATATATTTTGCAACTCGAGCCTCAAGTGTCGAGCCGCCAGCTGCCTTTTCGATTTCAGCAACTAGCCCACTTCCGACGACAGCGGCATCGGCCCACCGACAAATAGTCGCCACCTGCACCGGATTCGACACGCCAAATCCCAGCGCCAGCGGCATATCCGTAAGGTCACGAATTCGGGATGCCATATCCTCAACACCATCAGCCAGTCGAGGACGCGCGCCAGTCACTCCTAATCGTGAGATTCCATAAAGAAAGCCACGACCAAGCTCCGCGGCCTTTTGGATTCTCGCTGCCGTTGTGGTCGGGCTCAGCAGAAAGATTGTGTCCAGCCGGGCCTCAAGCATCGCAGCCCGGAATTCATCGGCCTCCTCAATCGGAAGGTCAACAGCTAATACTCCATCAACTCCGGCGTTAGCCGCGCGTGTGGCGAACGT
This sequence comes from Acidobacteria bacterium UBA823, assembly GCA_002296225.1. Lineage (GTDB taxonomy): Bacteria > Acidobacteriota > Vicinamibacteria > Vicinamibacterales > UBA823 > UBA823. Next base: position 19,004 of record DBHR01000009.1, read on the forward strand.
TCTTATCCCCATGGCGAGAATTGGATTCACGTAGCTGAAGACAACCACCGGCGCAGCTAAACCAGGACGCACCCTCTCCAACATTTCCAGCGCGCCTCCCATGGTTGTGTTTCCCGCTAGCGACCGTTCCGATGCACGCTGAATTACGGGTCCGTCGGCGAGCGGATCAGAAAACGGCACCCCGACCTCCAATACGTCGGCTCCCGCACTATCGAGGCATCGTAGGATTGACTCGCTCCGATTGAGGTCCGGGTCGCCGGCCATTACGTAGGTGACCAAACCCGTCTCGCCCTTCCTTCGCAGTCGGGAGAACGTCTCATCAAGTTTCGACATCAGCCTTGACAACCTTGCGGTCGGGATTGAGTTCTTCCACTAAGCCACCCTTGGCCATCACCGTATCGACATCCTTGTCACCGCGACCAGACAGATTGACGAGCACGTGTTTGGACGAATCCAACGTTCCCGCCAGTTCCATGGCATAGGCAACTGCGTGCGCTGACTCTAATGCGGGTACGATACCCTCCAGTCGGCTTAGTGTTTGAAACGCGCGGAGCGCCTGATCGTCGGTAACCCAAACGTACTCCG
>DBHR01000116.1 GCA_002296225.1 Acidobacteria bacterium UBA823
CCGCTGAGCTATGGGCCCCACATTCGACCCGAGCCGGCGCCGTTTCAATGTTTGTTGACATCCAGCTTACGTGCGGCCTTCGAGGAACGCTCGAAGTCTACGACTTCGTGATGGATGTCGTAGTTTCCTGAGCGCCTTGGCTTCGATCTGTCGGATCCGTTCTCGCGTGACCGCGAAGCTCTGGCCAACTTCCTCTAGAGTGTGGTCCCTGCCGTCGCCGACGCCGAAGCGCATCTTAATGACACGCTCTTCCCGCGGGGTGAGCGTCTGCAAAACGGATTCAGTCTGCTCCTTTAGATTCAAGCTGATCACGGCCTCGGCAGGCGACACAACCTGCTGATCCTCGATGAAATCCCCGAGATGGCTGTCCTCTTCCTCGCCGATCGGCGTCTCTAGGGAAATGGGTTCTTGCGCGATTTTCAGTACCTTTCGCACCTTGGACACTGGAATATCCATCCGCGAGGCGATCTCCTCATTCGTCGGCTCGCGACCCATTTCCTGCACGAGGGCACGTGAGGTGCGGATCAACTTGTTGATAGTCTCGATCATGTGGACCGGGATGCGAATCGTGCGCGCTTGGTCGGCAATGGCTCTCGTGATGGCTTGCCGGATCCACCATGTAGCATAGGTGGAAAACTTGTAGCCGCGACGGTACTCGAATTTATCCACAGCCTTCATCAGCCCGATATTGCCCTCCTGAATCAGGTCGAGAAACTGCAGGCCGCGGTTCGTGTACTTCTTGGCGATGGAGACGACGAGCCGTAAGTTCGCCTCGACGAGTTCCTTTTTGGCTTCCTCAGCCTGCATTTCACCACGCGTGATGGTCTGCAATGTACGGCGGACTTCATCAGGCGTATTTTCGAGCTCATTGGCAATTTCGTGCAAAGCGGCACGGACCTCCCGCTGGCGGCGCGTCAATGCCTTTCGTTTCTCTTCCTTTAAACCGGCTGCCTTCTTCTTGGGAGTGAGCTTGTGGCTTACGCTGTCAAGTTCACGCTGAAGCCGTTCGGTAGCTCTAGCCGATTCTTTGACTCCGTCGATCATCCGTTGGTTCACCGCTTCGGTGAAATCCATGCGCTGAATCAAGTCGGACAGTTCGATCTTCGCACGCAGCATCTTCCACTTAGCTCGGCGATACTTTTTGCGATCGCGCTTTGTGATTCCGGCGACCTTCACCTCAAGTTTTCCCACGAGGGTCCAAGCTTTTCGCACCTCAGCGATTTGCCTCAGTAGCTGGCGTGCGCGTGTCTCGACCTTTGCCTCTGTCAACTCTTCGTCCCGAAACATCGCGAGCTCACGGACGCTTATCAACCGGCTCTTGAGCTGGTCGCCCTTGTGGATGATGTCTTTGACCACTATTGGCGTTCGTGAGATGGATTTGATGACCAAAAACTTGCCCCGTTCGATTCGCTTGGCAATTTCGACCTCACCCTCTCGCGTGAGCAGCGGGACCGTGCCCATCTCGCGCAGATACATGCGGACCGGATCATTGGTTTTATCGAGTGTGCCGGGTGTCAGGTCGAGTTCGGGTTCCCCCCTATCCTCAGGTCTTCTGCCGCGCAGTTTCTCTTCGCGATGCTTCTGCTCGGATTCAACGATCTCGATGCCAGCGTTGCCTAAGGCGCTGAATAGATCATCAAGTTCGTCGGACGAGGTAATTTCCGGAGGTAAGCCCTCGTTGATCTCGTCGTACGACAGGTAGCCCTTTTCTTTGCCGGTCGCAATGAGCTGCCGTACTCCTTCGTATTTTTCTTCGATGGACAAAGCTGTCTCCCTTCTTCAGCCGTGCACTTCCCAGTTTGGATCCGGCCTGTGGACGGCCCTTACTGGGTTAGAAATTCAACGCTTCAAGCCGTTGCAAAAGTTTCTTCTTGCGTTTCCACAGCGTATTAATTTCCGCCATGTTCTTTTCGCCTCCGAGTTGCTGGAGCCGGTCGATTTCCTCCTGTAAAGCAGCTCGCTCCCGTTCGTAGCGGAGGCGTTTTAGGGCTCGAGCGGATTCGGCAGCTGGCGCCGGCGCACTAGTCGCAGCCGCGATTGCTGAGACCATTGCTACCTCTTCCTCGCTTAGGCGCTCGAGCAGTGTTTCGGGCACACCGTCGGCTGGTACGTCAACCAGTCCTCGGGCTGCGCTCAGAATCGGCGCCGAAACTAGACCGTTGACATCGGCTTCATCGAACTCTAAGAGCGCCGATTGCGCACTCGCCGGCTCCTTGATGAGTGCCCAAATTAAGCCTTTTTCCGCCGTTCGGAGTTGGCCTTGTCCAGGGAGGTCCCGGTCACCCAACGTGGGCCTTCGGTCGACGGCAGCCTTTCGGATTTCGGTTCGGACAACCTCCTCCATCACCCCGCTTCGATGGGACAGCCGGTCGCCGAACTGATCCCTCGCAGCCGCTTCGGGAATGCAGGCCGCGATGGGCAGCATTTGCTTCAGGAAGGCCATCCGACCCTCATCGCGGCTAACGTCATGTTCGGCTGCGCCTCGATCGAGCACAAATTCCAGATATGGCTTTGAAGTGCGCAGTTTTTCCACATATTTGGCACCCCCGTCCCTCTGTACTAACGTATCGGGATCTTGGTCAGCTGGCAGCACCGTGACGTTGACCTGGAAGCCCTGACTAACCAGCATTTCGCCCGAACGCAGCGCTGCCGTTTGACCGGCCTGGTCCCCGTCGAAGCTCAAGACCACTTTATCCGTGAAGCGTCGTAACAGCTTGCATTGCTGCAAGGTCAGCGCGGTACCACACATCGCGAGTACCGATCCGATACCCGCTTGGAGCGGCTGGGCGAAATCAAAGTATCCCTCAACAAGCACGGCATAGCCAAGTTGGCGTATCGTCGATTTGGTCAGGTGGAGGCCGTAAAGGGTTCTTCCTTTAGTGTAAATCGGAGTTTCCGGTGAATTGACGTACTTGGGTTGCTGTCCGGTGTCCACTGCTCGTCCCCCGAACGCGATAATCGAACCGCTTTCCCGGAAAATCGGAATCATGAGGCGATTTCGGAAGCGGTCGATGTGCACGCCAGCGTCACGTTCAGCAACCAACCCGCTGGTTAGGAGAAGTGGCACTGCAAACCCCTGCTGGCGAAGGTGTTTCGTTAGGCTCTGGCGGGCTGCAGGAGCGTAGCCAAGCCCGAGTCGATCGATTGTGTGATCGCTTAAATTCCGATCACGCAACTGCTGGCGCGTTCGCATCCCTGCCCGGCTAGCCAGTTGCTCCCGGAAGTACGTCCCCGCGATCTCATGCACCTTCAGGAGGGATTCGCGCTCGGTTTCCGAGGCCGGGTCGCGACTGTCGCCCTCAAGTTCTGGCACCGGCACGCCGAAACGCTGCGCGAGTTGACGCACGGCGTCCTGGAAACCGATTTTCTCCCTGAGTTCCAGGAACTTGAACACATCGCCGCCGACACCGCAGCCAAAGCAGTGAAAGAAGCCTCGATCACGATTCACGTTAAACGAAGGGGTTTTTTCTGAGTGAAATGGGCACAGACCCTTGAAGCTCGTGCCGGCTTTCTTGAGCGGCACGTGATCTTGGATCACAGTGACGAGATCTACCTGTGATTTAAGATCGTCGATGAACGCCTGAGGAAATAATCCCATTGTTTATTTTCGTGTGGTGCTTGGTGCGCTCAGGCACTCAATTCGATGACCGTCACGCCTTGTCCACCTTCTCCAGCAGAGTCTCAACACGCTCGGCATCACGCGGCGTCTGCGAGAAGCTCCGGAGCGCGTCGAGAATACGGTCGAACTTGAGGGCCCCTACGTACATGGACGGAATACTGACTGGAACGTTGCAGGTCGGGTTCCGCAGCTACGACGGAAGCTTCCCAGCAGTGCAACCCGTAATTCTAGCATTCACAATGGGCAGTCCTCAAGGTACTCGGCTGGGGAATATTGTTGCCGGAAACGGCCAGGTGTTCAGGAAAGATGGTTGATTGTGCTAGCTATTGATGCTGCCCCGAACCCATTGTCGATGTTGACCACCGACACGCCGGTGGCGCAGCTATTGAGCATTGCCAGTAAGGCGGTGATCCCGCCGAAGGCGGCACCGTAGCCGACACTGGTAGGTACCGCGACCACCGGCACGTCGACCAGCCCGCTGACGACGCTCGGTAGCGCGCCTTCCATGCCGGCTACTACGATGATAACGCGGGCGTTGGACAGTCGGTTTGATTCGGAGAGGACCCGATGCAGGCCTGCGACCCCGACATCGTACAGACGGTCGACCTTGTTGCCCATGATTTCGGCGCTCACGACGGCTTCTTCGGCGACCGGAAGGTCGGATGTGCCAGCGGTAACGACCAAGACAACCCCGCATCCCAGGGGTGCGGCGGCACCGCACGAGATTATCCGGGCGTCTTCGTGGAATACGGCACCGGGTAGAGCCTCCCGGACGGCGTCAAAGGCAGCTGATGAGGCGCGTGTGATCAAAAGCGTCTGGTTTTTCCCAACGATCCGTTCTGCCACAGCCGCGATTTGCTCTGGAGTTTTGCCCAGCCCGAACACGACTTCTGGGAAGCCTTGTCGGATTGAACGGTGATGGTCGATTCGCGCGAATCCGAGATCCTCGTACGGGGCTTGCCGCAAATGCTCGAGCAGGCGCCGATGGGCGTGGTTGACATCGACGTTCCCGCATTGCACCTCGACGAGTAGACGCTTCAGTTCACTCGGTGTCATGATCAGTAGGGACCTCGTTGACTTCGTCTTCTTTCCGAGAGTACGCTTCGTATTGTACGCGACGCTGTCGTCCGTTATCGTGCTCCAGCCGGGTTTCCTGTACACCGGGTTACTGTTGCTCGCGCAGCAGTAGTTTTCTAGCGAACGAGCAGATCGGCTGTAGGCCGCTGCCACGTTATAGGAGGACAGCCATCCCGCGCCAGCTCGGTAAGTGCTGATCGACCATGACTGAGACACCCAACTCCAAGGCCGGCCTGCAGGATGTGATTGCCACGGTCTCCGGCATTTGCTTCATTGACGGCGAGCAGGGTGTGTTGTCGTATCGGGGTTTCGACATTCATGACTTAGCCGAGCAGACCTCGTTCGAGGAAGTGTGCTTTCTCCTGTGGTACGGTCGCTTGCCCACGCGCGCGGAACTCGGCAATCTCGAGTCGGAGTTCGCCCAGTCGCGAACGCTTCCCGAGAATATTCTACGCCTGATGCGCTCGCTGCCGCTGGCGAACGGGATGGACGCACTTCGTACCCTGGCCTCGGCGCTAGCGCACACCGATCCGGACGCCGCAAACAATTCACCAGAGGCGAACCAGCGGAAGGCGATTAGGCTTACGGCGCAGTTGGCGACCCTCGTGGCAACCTATGGGCGGTTCGCAAATGGCGGGGCACCGATCGAGCCGGATCCTGCGATTGGTCACGCAGCCAACTTCTTGTTTGTCCTTACCGGTGAACGGCCGGATGCCTTGGCTGCCCGCGCCTTTGACGTGGCGCTCATCCTGCACGCCGACCACGAGTTGAATGCCTCCACGTTCGCGGCACGCGTCGCCGCGGCTACGCTGACCGACATGCACTCGGCCGTCGTGGCCGGAATCGGCACACTGAAGGGGCCGCTGCATGGTGGTGCGAATGCCGACGTGATGCGGCTGTTGCTGGAGCTTGGCGCTGCCGCCGACCCAGAACAGATAGAGACAGCGATCCGCGAGCGGCTCACTCGCAAGGAAAAGATTCCCGGGTTTGGCCATCGCGTATACCGCACCGAGGATCCCCGTGCGACGCACCTGCGGCGGATGTCGGCAGAGCTCGGCGCCCGGGCCGGGCAACCGCAGTGGTACGATATGTCGCGGCGGATCGAGGCGATTGTTGCCGGCGAAAAAGGGTTGAACGCGAACGTTGATTTCTATTCGGCATCTACTTATTACGCACTTGGTATCCCCATCGATCTTTTTACACCGGTATTCGCTGTCAGCCGTATTGCGGGCTGGACGGCGCATATCCTCGAACAACACGCGAACAACCGACTGATCCGCCCACGCGCTGACTACACAGGGCGACTCTATCCCCAAGCCTTCGTCGCGATCGACCAACGTTAGCACCGCGTTCTTGGCTTAGGCCGCCGGTCGGGTCCGTCGGCCTTGGCCTATAATGGTGGCCTAACAGCATGGACCACCGCTTCATTCGAAATTTCTCGATCATCGCGCACATCGATCACGGAAAGTCCACGCTCGCCGATCGAATTCTCGAAGCTACAGGTGCACTGCGGCCACGCGAGATGGAGGCCCAGGTGCTTGACTCGATGGACCTCGAACGTGAGCGCGGCATCACGATCAAAGCGCACGCGGTCAGGCTCTGTCACACCGCGGCCAACGGTCAACCATATATCCTCAATTTGATTGACACACCTGGGCACGTCGATTTTTCGTACGAAGTCACTCGTTCGTTAGCGGCATGCGAGGGGGCGCTACTGCTGGTCGATGCCTCACAGGGTGTCGAGGCGCAAACGTTGGCGAACGCACATCTCGCCGTCGAAACCGGGCTTGAGGTAATTCAGGTCATCAACAAGATTGATTTGCCTGGAGCGCAGATCGAGGAGGTCAAACGACAAATCAGCGACATCGTCGGACTCAATGCGGCCGATGCCATTCTGACGAGTGCGAAGGAAGGGACAGGCACAGCCGAAGTGTTGGATGCCGTGATTGCCAGGGTGCCGCCACCCAGTGGCGACCGTGACGCTTCGCTAAAGGCGTTGATTTTTGATTCCTGGTACGACTCATACCGGGGCGTGGTCGTTCTCGTTAGGGTCCTAGAAGGTGAGGTAGGGGAGCGGACGAAGATTCGTTTGATGGCACTGGAACAGGACTACGAGGTCGAACAGGTCGGCGTCTTTTCGCCTAAGCCGACGGTGGTTAGTACCCTCGGTGTTGGTGAAGTTGGATTCATCATCGCCGGTATTAAGCGAGCCAGCGATGCTCCGATCGGCGACACGATTACTGAGGCGGGGCGGCCAACGGCGGAACCATTCCCTGGGTTTAAGGAAATTCGTCCCATGGTGTTCGCCGGGTTGTATCCGGTGGAGGGGCATAAGTATTCTGAGCTGCGCGACGCGTTGGAGAAACTACGCCTCAACGATTCATCATTCTTCTTTGAGCCAGAAACGTCGACAGCGCTCGGCTTCGGATTTCGATGCGGATTCCTTGGGTTACTCCATATGGAAATCGTCCAGGAGCGGCTCGAACGCGAATTTGACATGGAACTGGTGACGACGGCCCCGGGCGTGCTTTACCGCGTGACGACGACGGCTGGTGATGTCGAGGAGATCGATAGCCCAGCGAAGCTTCCCGAAGCCAGCCTCATCCAACGGATCGAAGAACCAGTTATCACGGCGATGATTCTGACCCCGGCTGAACACGTGGGGGCCGTGCTGCAGCTCTGTCAAGAGAAGCGCGGCGTCCAAAAGGCACTAGAGTATCTGGCGTCGAACCGTGTCCTCGTGACGTACGACCTACCTTTTAACGAAGTCGTGTTGGATTTTTTTGACCGGCTGAAGACTCTGTCTCGTGGTTTTGCATCACTGGATTATCAGGTGTCAGGATTCTGGGAGTCACCGCTTGTTAAGGTCAATATTTTGGTCAACGGTGAGCCTGTCGACGCGCTATCGGTGATCGTGCACCGCGACGTGGCGTATGCTCGAGCACGATCGCTCGTTACCAAGATGCGTAAGCTGATTCCGCGGCAAATGTTCGAGGTGGCCATTCAGGCGGCAATTGGTGGGCGGATCATTGCTCGCGAGTCGGTGAGGGCCCTGCGCAAGAACGTGCTAGCGAAGTGCTATGGTGGTGACATTTCGAGGAAGCGGAAGCTGCTGGAGAAACAGCGAGAGGGCAAGAAACGAATGAAGCGGGTGGGTCGTGTCGAGATTCCGCAGGAAGCTTTTCTGGCGGTTCTGAAAGTGGATTCGAGCGCACCCTGACATGTCCGAGTTTAAGAAGTCGATATGTCGCGAGTACTTCGAGTCGATTGTCGTCGCCGTAATCCTGGCGTTGTTTATCCGAACCTTTGTGGTGCAAGCTTTCAAGATTCCGACTGGCTCGATGGAGCGGAATCTGTTGATCGGCGACCATCTGCTGGTAAATAAATTTGTATTTGCGCCTACGTTGACCGGTGCGCAGCGCAGCGCACTTCCGGTCACCTCGATCGCCCGTGGCGACGTGATTGTCTTTAAGTACCCTGAGGACCCCGAGCGAGATTTCATCAAACGGGTCATAGGCCTGCCAGGCGAGGTGATCGAGCTCAGGCACAAGCGGGTCTACATCGACGGCCGGCCGATCGACGAGCCGTATGTGCACTATCTTCGGCCGCCGTCTGACGTTCGTTCGCCGTACGGCGTCGCTGATCTGCGCGAACAATTCGGTCCGGTCACCGTTCCGCCAGACGAGTACTTTGTGATGGGAGACAATCGTGACAACTCCCAAGACAGCAGATACTGGGGATTCTTGCCCCGAGCCTTGGTCAAGGGGAGGGCGTTGGTCATCTATTGGTCATATGAGAACGTAGCTGACGTCTATCGCGCCGCGGGTGACGGATCGGTGATTCGCAGAACTGGGTCGACCATCACTCGCTTCTTCACACGCACGCGGTGGACGCGGTTGCTGCATCAGATCCGATAAGGCTCACGTTACGATTGTGAGTGCTCGGCGGGTCGGCACGGCGCTCGTTCCTTCATTTTTCAAGCTACTCGTGGTTGGGCTGACAACTCGCATGGTGTGGTAGATCACGCCAGCAGACTGGGGCTATCAGCATTGCAAGGCTGGGGCCTAGAAAACGGTGCAGTTCGAAGTGCAATCGTGTGTGGTTACTCGAGGCGATTAGGGATCAGTGTGGACGCTTGGACGACGCGACCGACACGGGTGGCGATGTTCAACCCTAGAGCGCCGCGACAAGTCGCCGCGCAACCTCCGCCGCGCTCAACCCTTCAATCATGAGTCGCTTCTGGCGTGCGTGTTCGCCGGAAATCACCCGGACCCTCGTTCGTGGTACGTCCAACACGGTCGATAGCAGAAGAGTCAAAACCTGGTTGGCCGCGCCTTTGACCGGCGCGGCTGCCAAGTGCACCAGTAGTGCACCTTGGCGGATTCCACTCAGTTTCGAGCGCCCGGCGCGCGGAACGACCCGCACGCTGAGCGCCGCGCCTTTCGGCCCGTCAAGGATTTCGAGATCACGCGGGTCCACGTTCACGCGTATCGAGTGGTTTCACGGCCGACCCCGGCGCCGGTCGCGTGCCGAAAATGGCGGTACCCACCCTAACCATCGTGGCGCCTTCGGCGATGGCCGTCTCGAAATCGTGGCTCATGCCCATCGAGAGCTCTTCCAGCATTGTCCGGTCCACGCCGTCGGCCGCTAGCTCATCACGAAGCTCACGCAGCCGCCGGAAGTAGGGGCGGGTCTGTTCTGGGTCGTTTTCGAAAGGTGGCAACAGCATCAGCCCTCGAACACGCACCGCCCGGTAGCCCAAAGCTACCTCGAACATTTGAGGAAGGTCGGCTGGTGGGACCCCGTGTTTCGTCGCCTCGTTGGCCAGGTCGACCTGGATGAGTAGATTTGGCTTGGTTCCCTGCTCGGCTGCGGCTTGCTCGAGGCGCCGCAGCAGTTCGAGTCTATCGACTGAGTGGATCCACGAAAATGGCTCGACGACCTTGCGTACCTTATTCGTCTGCAGGTGTCCGATTAGGTGCCATCGCACGTCGAGGTCGCTCCCCTCGGCGCACTTGCCGAGTGCCTCTTGCACCCGATTTTCACCGAACTCGGTCTGACCAGCGGTGGCGGCCAGTCGGATGTGTTCGATCCCAAAGGTCTTCGAGACCGCGATAAGTCGCACGTTACGCGGGTCGCGGCCCGCCGCACGCGCAGCGTCATCAGCGCGCCGACGGACATCGCGCAGGTTTCTCGCGATGGGGTGGTCAGAGGGAAGGGAATCGCGAACACCGGCGGTACCGGTGTCCGCACGTCGCTCATGGCTGGACGCCATGTCTCCTACCGCAATTGTGGAATCATCGCTCTGGCTTGGTCTGCGTACTGTCCATCGGGAGCCAGTTCAACGTAAGCTTCGAGCGCTGTCAGAGCGTTCGCCATGTTGCCCTGATTGAGATTTGTCATGGCCAAAAAATAGTGCGCTTCGGCGTGAGCCGGGTCGAGAGCGATGGTCTGCTCAAATTGCATCTGCGCCTCGATGAATTTCTGCGCGTTCCAGTAGATGATGCCCTGGTTATACACCGCGACCGGGTCCGTCACGGCGTCGACGCCGGACCCTGACAACCGCAGGGCTTCGGTACTGGCTTCGGCGGCTTCGTCGAAGCGGCGCTGACTGTTGTAAATACTCGAGAGATTGATGTAGGCGTTCGCATAATCCGGCCTGAGCGCGATGACCTGTTTAAATGCCGCCTCGGCTTCCTCGTTGTTGCCGAGTCCAAGGTGAGAAATACCTATGTTCTGGTAACAGTTGTAGCAGCTGTCCAAGATCCCTATCGCCAGATTGAACTGGTTGATTGCTTCCTCGTGGTTGCTCGCTTGCATCGCGTCAGAGCCCAACTGGAAGGCAGACTCAAACTGCGTGCGGTTCTCAATTTTTTCGAGATCCTCTTCGGACATCAGAGCCATCCCCGCCGAGACTGCGGCAGCGATGTCGAGATTGATCGAAAGGTCCTGCCCCTCGCGGATTTTGAACGTCGCGGCCGCGCTTCCCATCCCCTCTTTCTCAGCCGTTATCTCATATGAGTTTGCCCGGAGACCCATGATGAAATACCTGCCATTTTCATCCGTCTCGTCGTCCAGGACCATCCGTGGAGGGACCTGGGAGATGGCTGTGACCTTGGCCCCTTCAATCCCTCCGCCCTGGCCGTCTGTGACACGGCCACTCACATTACCAGAGGACTGTCCAAATCCAGGCACCGCCACCGCCAAGGCTACTGCCAGCGTGCCAAGTGCCACCTGAAGCCGCAACAAAATCGATGTGCAGAACATAAGAACAACCCTCCGTTAGCTACTGATACCCAAACCCCAGTCTACATCGATCCTGCCCGTCATCGCCTGCTCGCGTCAAGCCATCGATTCAAAGAATTGGCCGACCTCCGCGATGTCGTGTGTCCTGGGTGCGGGCGGGAGCGAATCGAGAAACCGTTGGCCGTAGGCCTTGGTTCTGATTCGCGGGTCCAGAATTGCGAGGACCCCTCGGTCCGCACGGTGCCGTATCAGTCTTCCGAGGCCCTGCTGGAGCGCCAGTATGGCCAGCGGCACTTGGTAGTCGGCGAACGGGTCGTCGCCTCGTTCCGCGATTGCCTTGATGCGCGCCTCCGTGATCGGATCCCCTGGGGAGGCGAAGGGCAGTTTGTCGATGATGACGCAGCTGAGCGCATCACCAACAACGTCCACCCCCTGCCAGAAACTAGACGTCCCGAGCAGAACGGCGTTTGGGGTCTGCCGAAAATCCCGGAGCAACACCGACCGCGGTGCCGTTCCCTGCACGAGCAACGGAAATTCCAACCCGGCCGTGGCGACAAGGTCCCAAACGCCGTGCAGGGTAGCGTAGCTTGTGAACAGCACGAACGCACGTCCCGCCGTACGTTTCAGGATTTCGATAATCTCTTTGGCGGCGGCCGCAGTGAAGGCAGCGGTGCGTGGGTCGGGCATGCGGCGCGGGAGGTAGAGAATTGCCTGCTGCCGGAAGTCGAAGTCTGATTTCACCCGAAATTCGTAGGCGGAGGCGACACCGAGCCGGCTCTTCACATAATCGAAGGTTTTGTCCACGGCCAGCGTTGCGGAGGTCAGGATACTGCCGTGCAGCCGTTTCCACAGTTTGTCGGGAAGGATTTTCGAGACGTTGATCGGTGAAGCTCGAAGAGACACTGCCCGATTCCGGATTTCCAGAATGTAGACATAGTCGGGGTCGTCGGGTCGGAGTATGAATCGCAGGTCGTCGTGGATCTCACCGGCGCGACGCGCAAGCGCATGAAGGTCCTCGGGCGGGTCCGGCAGACGGGCGCATTCCGACTGCAGCATGGTCAGGGCGTCGAGGAGCGCGTGCCCAGGGCCTTCTTCGATCGGCCTGAGCATCTCCGCGTCGATCCGCAACCGGAGGTTCCCCCGTTGGGTCTCCGACCCACGTCTTTCGGTCTGGAGGGCCGCGAAGAACGCTCCGGCATCGTTTCGGACACGTCCGAGCGCGTCGCGGATCGTAACGGTCTCAGCGGGGTCCAGCAAAATGCCAGCGTCCACGAGACGCGAACCGTCGCGAGTCAAATCGTCGAGGCGAAAGGTGCTCACCGACTTACCGAAATAGTGCGTTGCGACACCCTCGAGCTGATGCGCCTCGTCGATGACAGCGTACGAGTAGTCGGGGATCACTTCGCCGAAGTTATTCTCCCGAATGGCCGCATCGGCGCAGAGTAAATGATGATTGACAATCACAATGTCCGCTTGGGCCGCGTTCTGGCGCATTTTCGTGACGAAGCAGTCGTCGTACTGCGGGCACTCCCGGCCAAGACAGTTCTCCTGCGTCGCTGATACGTCGTTCCACAGCGGCAGGTCGTCTGGGAGATTCTCCAGTTCTGCTCGGTCACCGAACTCAGTAACCCACTCCTTCAGGTCGGTGAGATATGCTCGATCGGCGGCGGGGCGGGGCGAGGGGTCGTCGCACACGGCCTCGAAGCGATGGAGGCACAGGTAGTTGCTGCGCCCCTTCATGTAGGCGGCTTTTACCGGTTTTCCCAACGCGTCACCTAGAAGCGGCAGGTCCTTGAAGTAGAGCTGTTCTTGGAGGTTCTTCGTTCCGGTTGATACCAGAACGCGATGTCCACTCAGAAGGGCCGGAACAAGGTAGGCAAGCGTCTTGCCTGTGCCCGTGCCTGCTTCGGCGAGCAAGGTCCCGCCGCCCCCAAGCACATCCGCAACGTTGATCGCCATCTCGCGCTGGCCCTCTCGGGGCTCAAAGGCGTCGATGGTGCGGGCGAGGGCGCCCCGTTCGGGGTCGAATATCTCCTCGACGCGTTTCCGGAGGGTCAGCTGTTTGGATGAAGAGGGAACTTCCGACACAACGCCTGCACCTCAGTGCGGACCGCGCCAGCAACCGATACGTCGTCCGGGGCGGCCAGCACGCGGCCGATCAACTCTCCGATCACATCCATGTCCGTTTCACCCATCCCGCGAGTGGTGACCGCCGGGGTTCCAACGCGGATGCCGCTTGCAACAAACGGCGGCTTCGTGTCGAACGGGATTGCGTTTTTGTTCACCGTGATCCCCGCCGCGCCCAAGGCGTCTTCTGCCTGTCGGCCCGTAAGCCCGCGCGACAATACGTCGACGACGATAAGGTGGGTATCCGTCCCGCCGCTGACGAGCCTGAACCCCTGGTGGCTCAGGGCGTCGGCCAGACGGTGGGCGTTCGCGACAGTCTGCCGCTGATAGGCGGCGAACGACGGCTCGGCAACCTCCTTCAGACAGACGGCCTTGCCTGCAATTGCGTGCATCAGGGGGCCACCCTGGACACCCGGAAAGACGGCTCTGTCGATCTCCTTGGCTAGAGACTTGCGACAAAGGATGAGCCCACCACGGGGTCCCCTCAGTGTTTTGTGGGTGGTCGTCGTCACAACGTCAGCGTGGGGCACCGGCGACGGATGGACTCCCGCTGCGACTAGGCCTGCGATGTGCGCCATGTCCACGACAATGTGTGCGCCCACAGTCGCGCCGATTGCTGCGATACGTTCGAAGTCAATTTCCCTCGGATAGGCACTGGCTCCCGCGATGATCACTTTCGGCCGATGTTTGTCAGCAAGGCGTGCCATGGCGTCGTAGTCGATCCGCTCATTGTCGCTCCGGACACCGTAGGGGACGCAGTTATAGAGCTTGCCAGAAAAATTGAGTGCGTGACCGTGCGTCAGGTGGCCGCCGTGGGCAAGATTCATGCCTAGGATCGTTTCGCCAGGCTTTAAGAGCGCGAGATATACTGCCATATTGGCTTGTGCGCCCGAATGCGGCTGAACATTTGCGTGCTCGGCGCCGAAGAGCGCCTGCGTTCTGGCAATCGTGAGGGACTCGATCTCGTCGTAGAATTCGCAGCCGCCGTAGTAGCGTCGTCCGGGATACCCCTCAGCGTATTTATTAGTGAGAATGGAGCCCGTTGCTTCCATGACCGCCTCGCTGACGAAGTTCTCCGAGGCGATGAGTTCTAAGCCTTCGTTCTGGCGGCGGCGCTCACGGGCCAAGGCGTCCGCGACGTCCGAATCCACGGAGGCCAATGCGCGAAGACGTGATCCTTGGTTGTCCATGGTTGAGGGTCGGTGATGGCTTGGACTTGGCACGGTGTTAGATGTCGCGCCGGCGCTCGAGTTCGGTGATCTTTGTGACGCGCTGCTCGTGTCGACCACCCGCAAACGACGTGTCGAGAAAGGTCCTCACGATGGCGAGCGCTTGGGGCACAGCCGTGACCCTCGCCGCGAGCGCAAGGACGTTGGCGTCGTTATGTTCACGGCTCAGCCGCGCTGATTCGACGTTGAGCACGTTGGCGGCTCGCACGCCGGCAATCTTGTTCGCGGCAATCGCCATGCCAACGCCGCTTCCACAGACGAGAATCCCCAGGTCGTGGCTGCCCGACGCGACCGCATCTGCGACCGGACGTGCGAAGTCTGGGTAATCAACCGCCGTCTCCGACTCGGTGCCGAAGTCGGTCACTGTGAGTTGCATCTCTGTTAGCGCTCGCTTGACTTCGTTCTTGAGTGTCAAGCCGGCGTGATCTGCGCCGAGCGCAATCTTCATAAAGGAATTGTACTATAAGCACCGTAGGCGACGGGACATACCGCGTCACGTGCGGAAGCGTTCTGTTGTTGGCGAGAGTTGTTGGCGACGAAATTGTGAACTACCGTGGGCCCCGTGTAGGAACGATCTGTATGATCGTGCTGTAGTGACTCGGTTGTCCGTTGGGCACAGGGTTTGCGTAGCCCAACGCACCGCTCCAGGTGTAGTTCTTAATCGTCACGCTCGGCGGAAACCACATCGTGTCCCTACGAAACCGGCTAAGCTCAAACGTGTGGACCGGCGGCTCTTTAAACACCCGGTCACCGCGCGTTCGCAGAATCGAAGAATAATAGGTGACCATGTCTTGGAAACTAGCGTTCGTGCCGAATAAATAGAATTTTTGACCGCGGTGCGCATCGTAAGTCGCTAGATAATGAGCATTTGGATAGACCGGAACGCCCAGCGTGGCTTCGCTCGGTGCCCCTTGGGCATCGATGGGTGGCTGGGCCGGCCGAGACAATCGGCGCTTAGGTTCACCGGCCGGTAAAGACGCCGGCGGCGATTTACGAGGGGATTCACCTGGATGGAGGAACAGCATCTGCACCGACTGCGCGGCTACTGGCGGCAGGCCGTTCATCCAGCACAGACCACACAATGCGAGACAAGGCCCGAACCAGCGTGATTGGGACACTCTGGCTATTATCGAGCCGCCGAGACCTTGGCGCAAGGGGATAGGGAGGCAGTTAGGCTGTGACGCGAGACCGTATCCGCGAATACGAAGCCTTTTGTGTCCGCCATGGTGGCTGGGCGGTTGACTTGGTGGAAGCGCTCGTGCGGAACGAATCGCCGACGACGGACAAGGTAGCCGTAGATCGGTGTGGTGACGAATTGGCGGGCTGGCTGGGCGACCTCGGAGCTCACGTAACGAGGCTTCCTCAGGACGGCGCGGGAGACCATTTGCTTGCCGAGTTGGGCGATGGCCCGGTCCAGATCCTGTTACTCGGGCATTTCGACACGGTGTGGCCAGTTGGGCAATTAGTACGTATGCCGTTGCAGCGGCAGGGGCATCGCCTATTCGGTCCGGGTGTGTTCGACATGAAAGGTGGCATTGCCATCGGCATGCTGGCGGCACGGGCTCTCTTCGAGGTCGGGGCGCCATTGGCTGGCCGCTTGAGTATGCTCTGGACTTCCGATGAGGAGACCGGTAGTGGCACCTCCCAGCAGGCGATTTTGGCGCACGCGGAGCGCAGCGACGCGGTGCTTGTCCTCGAACCGTCAGGACCTGGTGGCGCCGCGAAAACAAGTCGCAAGGGATGCGGCCAGTTCGAATTATCCGTGACCGGCATCTCGGCCCATGCGGGCATCGAACCTGAGCATGGCGCCAGCGCAGTCCATGAACTCGCGCGACAGATCGTTTCCTTGGAAGCGCTGCAGGATGCCGAGGCCGGTGTAACGATTAACGTCGGTCAAATTCAAGGGGGTAGCCGGGCGAATGTTGTTGCCGAAGAGGCTCGGGCGATGGTCGACGTGCGAGTACGCACGGCGGCCGACGCGACCAGGGTTCAAAAAGCGTTCGCCGGTCTTGCTTGTGAGGATCCGCGTACGGAGATGCGCATGACTGGTGGCTTCCGGCCGCCCTTGGAACGCAGTGCGGCGGTCCTGCGTCTGTATGAGGTGGCGAAGCGGGTAGCGGCCGACCTCGGCCGTGAGTTGACAGAATTCAGTACTGGTGGTGGGTCGGATGGCAATCTGACCTCGTCGCGGGGTATCCCGACGCTGGACGGACTGGGGGCAGTGGGTGATGGGGCTCACGCCCTGCATGAGCAGATCGACACGTCGGCATTACCCTGGCGGGCCGCGATGCTTGCTGGGTTGATTGCCCGCTTGGTCGAGAAATAGCATGAGATTCGAGTGCTCCAGTCGATGGCCGGTTTGGTCAGGCGCCCGCTCGGGTGCTCGTGGTCAAAGCCTGTCGCCAGTAGTCGAGTAGATCCGAGAGCGTCTGTTTAAGGGGGATCCGTGGGACCCAACCGATTTCTGAACGGATCCGCGTCGGGTCACCCAGGACTACGGGAGTGTCGTTCTGCCGAAACTGGGAGGGATTGACCTGCACTTTGACCTTTACCCGTGCGAGCGCGATGAGTCTGTTCAGAACCTCTCGGATGGGGTAGGCGTGGCCCGAACAAACATTGTAGATCCGCCCTGATACACCGTGATCCGCCAGTTTTTGGTAGGCGCGCACCGTGTCGCGTACATCAGTGAGGTCCCGTCTAGTGTCGAGATTGCCGGTATGGATAGTGGGCTCCGCTTGACCTGCTTCGATTCTTGCAATCGAACGCGCAAAGCTTGAGGCAGAAAAGAACGGCGACTGGCGGGGTCCCGTGTGATTGAACGAGCGTGTGAGGATCACCCTGCAACCATTTTCCGCGGTGAATCTGACCGCGAGTTGCTCTTGCGCGAGCTTACTGACGGCGTACGGGCTGGACGGTCCGAACGGTGCATCCTCAGGAAGAGCCGAGGTGGACTGTCGGTAGACGAGTGCCGACCCTGGGATCAGGAGTCTTGGACGGCACCCGGAGCGGTGGACGGCTTCGAGCAGGATTTTGGTTCCGCGGACATTCGTCACAAGAGAGTTTTCTGTTTGCTCCCAGGATAAACCGACGCGGGCCGCCGCCGCGCAGTGGAAGATGACATCCGGCCGACTTTCTTCGATCGTCTGCATGACCGAGTCCACGTCAAGCACGTCGATCGCTCGCCACCGGACGCGGTTGGATCGCTTGAGTTGCGGGCCGGGTTCGGAGCCAGGCCTGTGCCATGCGTCGACCGCCAAGCCCTCGTCGACCAAAAGGTCAACGAGATGCCCGCCGGCAAAGCCTGCCGCACCGGTGACTACCACCGAAGATTTCTTGCGCTCAGCTGCGATGGTCGTACTGCTCCTGATAGTAGCTTTGGAACGCAGGGTCGCCTTCCTTAATTGGCCGCCACCACGATTCGTGCGTCTGATACCATGCGACGGTATCTGCGAGTCCCTCCGCGAAGTCGACCGTCGGTCGCCATCCGAGCCTCCGCAATTTCGTCGTGTCCAGACAGTAGCGACGGTCGTGACCAGGCCGGTCTTTGACATGCTGAATCAGCGAATCCGGTTGATTCAGTAGCCGAAGGATCCGTTGTGTCAACTCGAGATTAGGAACCTCATGGCCACCGCCAATATTGTAGACCTCACCGGGTTCGCTGTTAGCAATGAGAAGGTCGAGTGCGCGGCAGTGGTCGCGGACGTGCAGCCAGTCGCGGACGTGCAGCCCATCACCGTAGAGCGGTACGGCGCAGCCATCGATTGCGTTAGTGATGAATAACGGGATCACCTTTTCCGGAAACTGGTTCGGCCCGTAGTTGTTTGATACGCGCGTGATGATGACCGGCATGCCGTACGTTGCCCAGAAGCTGTAGGCTAGTCGGTCGGCGCCAGCTTTGCTGGCCGCGTAAGGATTCCTGGGTCGGAGTTCGTCGGTTTCGCGGCTGGTGCCCTCCTCGACGCTTCCGTAGACTTCGTCGGTCGAGACCTGGATGAAGCGTCGAAGCTTCGGGGCGTTGCGCGCAGCTTCGAGCAAGACGAATGTGCCGTAGACGTCGGTCTTAATGAAATCGCCAGCGGTCATGATCGCTCGATCGACATGGGTCTCTGCCGCGAAGTGGACGACAATCTCGGCTTGCTCCACCAGCGGTATGGCGATGGTCGGATCTGCGATGTCACCGCGCACGAATGTATGGCGAGGTTCGTTCTTAACCCCTTCAAAATTTTCGAGTCGGCCAGCGTAGGTCAACTTGTCGAGCGTCGTGATCTGCCAGTCGGAATGCTCGGTCAGCGCGAACTTGGTGAAGTTGCTGCCAATGAATCCCGCACCACCCGTGACGAGGACATTAACCATCGACTTTGGACCAATCGTAGGGAAGCGTGCCGTGCGGTTCAAGGCGGTATTCGTCGGGCGCCGACTCGCGATAAGACTCGGTTGGAATGTTCACGACCAAAGAAGACTCCGTTCCGATGCATTTCCAACCGTGGTAGACCAGGGCGGGCACCTGCACCAGCATTGGATTCCGTGAGCCGATGAAGAATTCATTGACGGAACCTTCGGTTGCTGAGTCCGACCGCGTGTCGACCAGCACGAGCTTAACCATACCCAGAACGCAGGCGAAATTGTCGGTCTGCTGCTTGTGATAATGCCAAGCCTTGACTACGCCGGGGTAAGTTACTGACACATAGGCTTGACCGAACTTCGTGAACAACTCAGCGTCGTCTTTTCGCAGGATTTCCATCAACCAACCTCGTTCGTCTGGGATGAGGCGCAGTTGTTTGGTTTTGACCCCGTCGATTCTGGCTGACGTTCCAGGCGCGGTGTAGGTTTTTGGATTCTTCTTCATGGGATAACGATCCTTTGTTGATGGTCTACTATCGTATCCCTACTTTGGAGTTATCCCCCAGCATGAACTGGTAGGCGGAGGGTGTGACGGGACGACGGAAGATTTTCACGTTTCGGCCGACTAGGCTATCGTTGACGCGACCTTGCAACCCGCTGATCTCGCTGCCTTCAAGGATGATGCTGTGTTCAACTTCAGATCGAAGGATCTTGACATCATTCATGATCGACGTGAAGGGTCCGACGTAGGCGTCCGAAACCTTTGCGCGAGCGCCGATGATCACCGGCCCCCGAACCGTCGATCGGATGATTGACGCACCAGACTCGATGACGACATTCCCGTCGATGTGGGAGTCGCTGTCAACATCGCCGTCGATCCGACTCTCCATCGTCTCGAGAATCAGTCGGTTGGCTTCGAGCAAGTCCTCGAGCTTCCCGGTGTCCTTCCACCAGCCGTCGACGATGTGCGGAGTGACCGCGAGGCCGCGGTCGATGAGTTTTTGGATAGCGTCGGTTATTTCCAACTCGTTGCGTAAGCTCGGCGAGATTTCTCTGATCGCCCCAAAAACCTCTCGGCTAAACATGTAGACGCCGACTAGGGCTAGATCGCTTTTGGGCTTCGACGGTTTCTCGACAAGTTTCTTCACCCGGCCGTCCTCGAGTTCGGCCACGCCGAACATCTGCGGCTCAGGCACCCGCGCGAGTAGGATCTGGGCGGCTGGTTGTTCGGTCACGAACTGGTCGACGAAGGGCACGATGCCTTTTGCCAAGAGGTTGTCTCCGAGGTACACGACGAACGAGTCTTCACCGATGAATTGCTCGCTGATGAGCACGGCATGTGCGAGGCCGCGCGGCGCGTCCTGTTCGATGTAGGTGACGTCGACGCCCCATGCTGAGCCGTCATCGACGGCGGCCCGGATCTCTGCTTGCGTATCGCCAACGACGATTCCGATCGTGCGGATTCCGGCGGCGGCCAGTGCTTCGATGCCATAAAACAACACCGGCTTGTTCGCCACGGGAACCAACTGCTTGGCGCGGGTGTAGGTGAGCGGGCGCAGGCGAGTTCCTTTGCCGCCGCTCAGGATCAATCCCTTCATCGGAGTTCCTCGCTACCGAAGAACGCGCCGAAGAAATTTGAGAATGACCCAATTCCGGCCAAGGTAAACGCAATGTTAAAGCGCTTATCGACCGGCATCCGAGCGCGGCGTCCGAGCCGGCTTCCGAGCCCTACGAAGTTGAAGGTTTGATATTCAACCGACACGCCGCAGCACTGGGCGTTGTAGTACGCCATAAAGCGCTGCTGCATGAAGCGGTCTTTTAGCACGTCGTAGTTGAAGTTGTAGATACCTCCCACACGATTACCTCGAGAGCGCACGATGGTCGAGCTATTGAGATAGTGATTGAGTTGGGTGGGGTTGTCGAATCCCGTAAGCCCCTCGATGTACCGTCGCTGGCTCCATCCGCCCGTTGTCTGGATCCAATCGCCGACTGCCAGTGTGCCGGATGCACTAATTTCGCGAAACGCGCCGAAACGCGTGTCATACTCCGCCCGCAACGAAGCGTTGATCTGTTCGGTTGGACTACTGCGAATGAGCAGCGACACGGGAGTGAGTCGAGTGGGCGGCGTACCGTTGAAGCTGGTCCGAAACCGACGATCGAATTGTGTGGCCTGGCTGTCGGTGTAGAAATTCTGGAGCAGTGAGATGCTCAGTGCCTCACGAACATCTCCTTGGCGCCGGCGGGCGAGGAACCGGTTGACGACGCCATAGCCGACCCGCGTCACGCTACCCACAACCGAGTCAATCCCTTCGAGTTTGATAATCTCATCGAAGTTGTTGATCGCGGATAGGCGCTGCAGTGTAACCGTTGGCACGATGAGATGTTTAAATCGCTCGGCGTACCCATTGTTCGGCGTGTCCCAGATTTTCGTGAACACGGGGCCGGTGATCGTCGATTCCAGGTCGAAATATTGTCTCGAAATGCCTTCGTCGAGTTGCAGGTCCTGCTCCGGATCGAAGCGTTCAGTCCAGTAGGTACCACGCCAGGACACCGAAGAATTCACCGTCAAGAACGGCCATTTCGCGAATGGCACCCGTATCGTCGGATTAAGGTCGAAGCGAGTTACTCCGAGGTCCCTGACTTCGTCGTCGCTGCGCCCCTGTCGCACTAGGGTTGCGGACTCCGCCCCGAACGAAAAGTAGATCGGCCAGTTAGGGGCGATCGGTTGCTCTGCCCGCTTTAGCGAAATCCTTGGCGCCGAGCCGTTCAGCGTTGATTCGGTCTCACCGAAGAACGTTTCGTTCCAGTCGACCGTTCCACTCAACGTGTAACCGCCCCAGTTACCCTGGATGTTGCCGAGAAGACGCCGTTCCCGGCGAGAGGCTTCGAGTACGCTGGTGTGAAAGGTCTGTTGAACAGTGATGTCGGAGAAATAGTCGACCCGGCCACGGGCACGGATGTTGGCGCCGATCGTTTGGGCGAGGTCGCCGGTCAACTGAAAACTCCGCCGGGCCGGTAGAATGTCGTCTTCGTCTTCCGAGAGGGCGATTTCTGGCTCGTTCAGGAAATAGGCGCGCGCATCACCGCGCGAGTTGCCCTTGCCGACATATCGGTACTCCGCGCCCGTGCCTTGGCCCGCGGTTGAAAACCAGTCGTGCATGACCGTTGCGTCATGGCTACGGTTGATTGCCCAGAAGAACGCGTTACTGAGCGATTGCCCACGAAATGTCGAGCTGCCGTACGCCGGAATCAGGAACCCGGTGGCACGATCGTCCTCCTGGATCGGGTACCACATGATCGGCAGGTAGAAAAGCGGGACGCCTTTCACTTTAAGGACTGTGTTCTTGAGTATTGCGTAGTCATCGAGGTTGACCACAACCGAGCTCGATGTTAGTTCCCACCGAGGTGTCGGCTGGACGCAGGTCGTGAAGCCGCCATCCGTTATGCGGTACTTGCGCGGCCCAAGTTTCTCAATCGTCTCGCCGTAGAAATATATGTCGGGCTCCTGAGTTCCGAAGAGACTTCGGTCGAACTCGGAGTTGCTTAGCGACACGGTGCCGGCCGCGATATGAAATGTGCCGGTCTTCGTCCGCATATTAAAGTCCACGCGGTCCGCCGCAACGCTAGCTTCGGCCGACGTGTAGACCACGTTGCCGCTTGCTAGCAATCGATCCGTGTCGGTGAAGAGTTCGACCTCGTCGGCAAAGAATTTCCAGTCGTCACGCTCGATCTCCACCTCACCGATCAGACGCACGTGATTGTCGCCGATCCGTTCGATGCGAAACTGTCGTGAGTTATAACCCGGAAGCGGTTGGGCCACGCCCGCACGCGGAATGACCGAGAGGCAGAGAATGACGAGCGACAGCCGGCGAGTTATTTTCATGGGGTGCTCACGACATCCGCCCTTGCCCCGATTGTGCCAAGGAAGTGCCCAATTAGGAAAATTGATCCTGTCACACAGACCGTGTCGGCATCGGCTAGGGCCCGGGCCACTGCGGCCTCCGGCTCTGATTCGACAGCTACGGGCGTACCCGGCGAACGGTCACGCACGCAGGTCGCGAGGGCGCTTGCGGACAACGCACGTTCCCTGGACACCCTTGTGCAGACGATTTGACTTGCCTGTGGCGTTAGTATGTCGATTATGCCTGCCACGTCCTTGTCGCGCATGACAGCGAGGACGAACGGCACAGGAGTATTTCGCGTTTCGGCAAGGTACTCGGCTAGGGCTTGGGCGGACGACGGGTTGTGGGCGGCGTCGAGCAGGACCCGCCCGGAAGGGAGGGTGATCCATTCCAGCCGGCCAGGCCAGGCTGCGTTGCTCAAACCCGAGACGATAGCGTGCGCGCTCACTTCAATCCCGTGGTGTACGAGACCTTCGAGGAGCCTGACCGTGGTCACAGCGTTTGCAGCTTGGTGTCGACCCTGAAGGGCCAAGCGGACTCGGTCGTAGCGGCGGACGGGCGTTTCGAGTGACAGCTGAGTGTCATGTGCAGTGCATCGGATGCGCACGGAGGTACCCTTGCGGGCGTCGATGAACAGGGCACCCTGTTCATGACACGTCGTTGCAATTAGGTCCTGGACCTCGGGCGCCCTTTCACCCAGGATGACGACACTGTTCGGTTTGATGACACCGGCCTTCTCATGCGCAATAGCGCCAATCGACGTCCCGAGCTGCGCTTCATGATCCAAATCGACCGACGTTATTGCAATGCCGACTGGCTGTGTAACGTTGGTTGCGTCGAATCGGCCTCCAAGGCCGACTTCTAGGACGGCAAGTTCGACTCTTGCTTGCCGGAACACGACAAAGGCCGCTGCCGTCATGACCTCGAAAAATGTGGGCGGTGCTTCAAGGCGGTTTTGGCGACGCAGGCGGTCCACCGCCGAGCGGACGGTTTCGATTGCCCACCGGAACCTGTCCGCGGTGACCGGTTTGCCCGAGATCGCGATCCGTTCCTCTGGCCTGACTAGGTGGGGCGACGTGTAACGCCCGGTGCGACGACCGTCGGCCCGCAGCGCGGCTTCTGTCATCGCAGCCACCGAACCTTTTCCGTTGGTTCCTGCGACCACCAGCGATCGAAACGTCCGCTCGGGTCGTTCGAGGGCCTCGCACAACCGGTGCATGTTGTCCAGGCCCAGTCGGATGCCGAACCGCTCAAGATCAACCAAGTAGTCGTCCACGTTGGTAATTGGTGCAAGGTCGAGCATCGGAAGATACGGGTTTCGAGGGACGTCAGATCATCTAACTTGGGTTTGGCTCGCTCGTGGCCGAATTGGCCGTCTCCGGTGTGAGATCCGAGGCAGATGTCGTGGTTGGGGTGGCCTCGAGTCCTTGGCTCGCCGGTGCGGCCGAAGCTGGCTCGACCGACGACGTTTTGCCAAGCGGCTTGGCATCTTCGGCTTTCGTCGTGCCCATGAACCGAAACGCTTGCGACAGCGTTCCCTTGAGCTCTCGACGGTCCACGACCGCGTCGAGCATGCCGTGCTCGAGCAGAAACTCGCTGCGTTGAAAGCCCGCCGGCAGTTTCTGCCGGATCGTCTGCTCGATAACTCTAGGGCCGGCGAAGCCGATGAGCGCTCTCGGCTCGGCGATGTTGAGGTCGCCGAGCATCGCGAAGCTGGCAGTGACGCCGCCTGTCGTCGGATTAGTGAGGACCGAGATGTAGGGGAGCTGCGCACGGTCGAGTCGAGCCAACGCCGCACTGATCTTTGCCATCTGCATGAGGGACAGAGTGCCCTCCATCATCCGGGCACCGCCCGAGCACGACACGATCACGAGCGGCACCCGATCGGCGATCGCGCGCTCGACGGCGCGCGTAATTTTCTCGCCCACGACGACGCCCATGCTGCCGCCAATGAATCCGTATTCCATCGATGCGATAACGGCTGGGTAGCCGTCGATCTGCCCAGAAGCAACGATGATGGCGTCCTTAAGTCCGGTGGACGCCGCGCCCGCTTCCAGGCGTGCTTTATAGGGCTTCGTGTCTTCGAACGTGAGTGGATCGGTCGAGGTGAGGGATCGATCGTGTTCGGTCCACGGATCGTCAAACAGCGACTCGAGCCGTTCGGCAGCGCTAAGCCTGAAGTGAAACGCACACTGTGGGCAGACGCTCAGGTTGGCGAGGAGATTCTTGTTGTAAAGAATCTGTGCGCACGAGGGACACTTAGCCCAAAGTCCTTCTGGGACGCGGCTCGAGCGACCCGCATTAGCCGCGATTGGTTTCCGACGTTGTTTGAACCACGCCATGGAAAGTCGAGCTTAGAAGGTGCTGTGGTGGAAGGTCAAGGTCGCTCTGGAGCGGTCTGGCGCTGTGATCGTCCATGGAGAAAACATCACTTACGGACCGGTACGCGGCACGTAATACCGCGTTCCCAGCTCCATATCTTGTAGCTGCCGAAGAAGGTCTTCCAGCGCGTCGTCGGGCCAGGCTAGGTCAACCTGTGATGTTTCCACGACCAAAAGTGGCGTGGCCGTGTATTGAAAGAAGAAGTGTTTGTAAGCTTCGTTGAGCTCCTGTACGTAGCGTGCATCAGGCAGCGGTCGTCTCGGATCTCGCTTTGCTCGCTCACGCAGCCGTCGATTGAGCACGTCCGATGGTGACTGCAAACAAATGAGAAGATCGGGTGCGGCCACGTCTCGAATGAGGAGGTCGTAGAGGTGCTGATAGATAAAGAGCTCGTTGTCATCAAGATTCAGATAGGCGTAGATCTTGTCTTTATCGAACAGGTAATCGCAAATGGTCGATTGGTTAAACAGGTCTGTTTGGCGGAGCGTGACCTGTTGCCGGTGACGCGCGAGCAGCGAAAACAGCTGAGTCTGGAAGGCTGCACCAGGACGAGCAGCATAAAAATCCTCGAGGAACGGGTTCTCGGTTGCGTCCTGCACCACGGTCGCGTCGAGTCGCATGGCCAGCCGCTCGGTAAGCCTCGACTTGCCGGCGCCCAGCGGGCCTTCGATTGCGATGTGGCGGAAATCCAACCCGTTGTGCAGTATAGCAGCGATTCCGGTGCAAACGGAGATGCACCGTGCACCCCGTAACCGCCGGGACGCCATGGTATGATCAGGCTTCTGGTAGGTTGCGTCCGCGCTTCGAGCTCAAGCCCAGCCAGCGGTTGCTACAGAACCACGGAGTTCCACCGTTGCGCGGTGAAAAACACTCTCATGAGAATTGACCGGGTCGAGTTGAGGCTCGTCCGATTGCCACTAGTGCAGTTCTTCGAAACCAGTTTTGGGAGGATTCACGACCGGGAGTTTATTGTCGTGATGGTGGACGGGGACGGTCAGCGTGGATACGGCGAGTGTGTTACCGACCGCGACCCTTACTACAGTTCTGAGACTTCCGAGACAGCCTGGCACGTTCTGATGGAGCATCTCGTACCCCGAAGCCTCGGTGTCGAATTCGCACATCCGCGGGAAGTGTTTCCGGCCTTTGCTCAGGTGCGGGGACACAACATGGCCAAGGCTGCTCTAGAAATGGCTGCCTGGGACCTCTATGCGCGCCAGTCGGGCGTGCCGTTGAGCCAGGTGCTCGGTGGCTGCCGGACGACCATTGCTTCGGGAGTTTCGGTGGGGATACAAGATTCGCTCGAACAACTCGGCGACAAGATCGCAGCCGAACTAGCGGCTGGATACCAGCGTATCAAGGTGAAAATTAAGCCGGGCTGGGACATTGAGGTTGTCCAATCGGTCCGGAAGCGGTTCGGCGACATCCCGCTGATGGTCGATGCAAACGGGGCCTACAC
Source organism: Acidobacteria bacterium UBA823 (assembly GCA_002296225.1). Lineage (GTDB taxonomy): Bacteria > Acidobacteriota > Vicinamibacteria > Vicinamibacterales > UBA823 > UBA823. Next base: position 26,380 of record DBHR01000116.1, read on the forward strand.
ACTGGTGGATGCCGAGCACTTGGCCCAGTTAGACCAGTTCAATCTGATGATGATTGAGCAGCCGTTGGACTACGACGATGTGCACGACCATGCCAAATTGCAGCAACGTCTTCGCACCCCGATCTGCCTCGATGAATCGATTCACACGCTGCACAGGGCCGCCGAAGCACTCGCTGTAACTGCGTGCCGCATCATCAACATCAAGCCTGGTCGCATTGGGGGACACGCGCAGTCGATCCACCTTCACAACATGTGTGCCGAGCGTAAGATCCCCGTATGGCATGGTGGGATGCTCGAGAGCGGCATCGGCCGGACGCACAATATCCATCTCTCGACGCTGCCGAATTTCACGCTGCCAGGCGACGTGGCGGCTAGCCGACGTTATTTCGAGCCCGATCTCATCGATCCCCCTGTTGAATTACAGGCCGACGGGACCATCGCCGTGCCCGCGTTGCCAGGCTTGGGAGTGTCGGTGGCCGAGGACCGTGTCGAACGTGCGACTCAGCGCGCGGTAACGCTGGTTGCTTGAGCATGAGCCTGACCTGGGACGAAACGCGCGGGTTGCTCGCAACGCGCGCAGCTCGACAGAGACTTCGCTTGACCGGCACAGTCGCAGCGCTGGTATTGCTGGCGGCTGGTTGCGCGACAGTGCCGCCCGACGTAGCACCGGCACTGACGGTTCGACAGAAGCTCGCTGTCATTATTCAACTGGAACATCAGCGAGCGATCGCGCCGCTTGACGCTGCGGTCGTACCGCTACCCACTTTGATTCCCGGCAGGCCGCTTCCACCGACGCCTAGTTTGCTCGAGTTCCTGCACGATCCCGTGGCCAGAGTCCGGCGGCGATCGGCAATTGCTCTCGGGCGCGTCGGATTACCAGACGCGATAGCGCCGCTCACTGTGTCCCTCGTCGATTCTAATCCCGCCGTGCGCCAGATGGCCGCGTTTGCTTTGGGTTTGATTGGGGAGCCGAAGACCGGTGATGCGCTCGTCACCGCGCTAGGTGATCCAGATCCACTGGTGCGCGGCCGTGCAGCGGAAGCGTTGAGTCGACTCGGGGCGCGCGACTCGGCGTCAGCCGTGGGACAGATGGTTGCAGAACTAGTTCCCATCGCTGCTCAAGTCGCGCCCGACGACATGACGTATCCCCAGTCGGCGTCTGTCGAAGCCTTCCGGCTTGGTGTTGTTGCGTTGGCCCGGCTCGGGGCGTATGAGCCGTTCGCTGCTGCGGTGCTCAACGCCGACAATCTTCCAACAGTTCGATGGTGGCCGGTTCCGTGGGCACTTCAGGAACTCGCTGACCCGCGAGGGGCCGCGGCGTTAGCGGACTTAATTAAAGGCTCGGGCAGCTACAGGATTGCCTTCGCTGCACGAGGCTTGGGCCTTCTCGGCGAGCCCGCAGCAGTCGAATTACTGGTCCCACTCCTCAATCCTAGCCGGTACGACTCCCAGGTGATCGTGTCGGCGATTCGGTCATTGGCTGACCTGGCTAGTCAAAGCGCTCTTACGGCGTTGAACCAGTTACTACGGACCCCCAACCTCGATCCCACTGTTCTTCTTGAGGTCGTGAGAGCCCTCGGCAGAATCGGTGGCGACGAGTCGACGGACCTGTTCTTGGATTTGCTGTCACACCCGTGGCCGACGTTCAGAGTAGAGGCGCTTCGGGGGCTGGCTGGCCTCGGTGCACAGACGTTTTTCCTGGCGCTGTCGGGATTGGACGGAGACCCGCACTGGAGCGTCCGCGCGACGGTCGCGGAACTCCTTGGGTCGATGAACCCCGATCTAGCCGCTCCGCGTCTTGAGGCGATGCTAGACGATCCCGATAGGCGCGTGCTGCCGGTCGTGCTCGGTGCTCTGCGGGCGCCGGGAGGCGCCGAGGTCGCACTCCAGTATCTGGAAAGTGGTGACTTTGTGACGCGAATGGCGGCGGCTCGCCAGGTTGGGCTACTCAAACCGGCCCATGGTGCCGCAGCGCTGATGCGAGCCTACGAAAGAAGTCAAGGTGGGCAAGCGGTCGCGTTGCGACGCGCCGTTGTTGAGGCGATCGTTGGTTATGGAGGCGATGAAGCCGCAGAAGTGCTGCGAGAGGCCCTGACTGACCCGGATTGGGCCGTGCGTGCTCACGCGGCGCAATTGCTAGATGCTGATGAACCCGACGCGCGATACGCACACCGGATTCGTCCGCTACCGGGACCAGCGTTCGAGTATGCGTTGACGCTGGCCGACCCTAAGGTGTCTCCGCAGGTCTATCTTGATACAGATGCCGGGACGATTCAGATCGAGTTGTCGGTGCTCGATGCTCCACTATCGACCAGTCGCTTCGCGGAACTGGCGGCAAATGGGTATTTCCACGGCGTACCGTTTCATGAGGTTGTACCGAATGGCCTGGTACGAGGTGGAGACCCACAGGGCAACGGTTTCGGAGGCTCCGGTAGCACGGTACTGGACGAGGTGAGCGAGCGGCCGATTCTTCGAGGTACCGTAGGGGTCACGCTGCAGGGGGACAAACCAGAAACCGGGGAGGGTCAGTTCTTCATCGCCCTCACACCCCAGCCTGACCTCGACGGGCTCTACACGGTTATTGGTCGTGTCGTGGACGGAATGGCGGTCGTCGACGGCCTCAATCAGTGGGACGTGATTAGACGCACCCGCGTTTGGAATGGGATCTCAATGACCGGCCGAGAGTGACTACGAGATTGCCAGGGTACGTGAAAAAGGGGGCGACGGTCGCCCCCTTTTTCGTGACGGGCGAAGGCCTTAGCGCTTCTTGCCGCCCTTCTTCGCTGCCTTCTTCTTCTTCTTGACTTTTCTCTTCGCCATTTGCGCGTATCCCCCCCTTCATCCGGAGATTTCGACGTGTGAGAACGCCCACTGCACGATTGGAAACCGGCGTACACACGATAGCGCCCAACGTTCTATTTTCTGACCACCGGCAACCATCGCCGCTGGCCGCACACAAAAATTTGGGGGTGTCGATGTTACTGACACCCCCGTACTAATTGGCGACGGCCTTAGCGCTTCTTGCCGCCCTTTTTCTTTGCGGCCTTCTTCTTCTTCTTGGCTTTTCTCTTCGCCATTCAGTCTGCTCCTTAGAGTTTGGTTGCTCAGCTAGGTAACCGACACTGAGGTGTCACAACAGGTAGACTGAGCACCCCCACGTCATACAACATGTAGATTATGGATTAGAAAAACTGAGTGTCAAGCACAAAGTGCACAGAATGTCAAAAAAATCGAATTGAGTGACGACGCTCCCATGATGATGTTTCGGTCGGTTTCTTACACGACTGTAGAGCGGTGGCGATGCCGACGCCGACTCGGTTCACTCACAGTTGCATGCTCGCGTCACGTGACGAACCATTACGGAACACTCGTGCGAAATCGTTTCTTGTCGGCATGCCGATCTAAAGCGAACTGTATGAGTTCATCCAATAGGTCGGTATACGCCAAACCGCTTGCCTCCCACAGTTTGGCATACATACTGATCGTTGTGAATCCCGGGATCGTGTTCACTTCGCTAACGAACAACCTCTTTGTTTCGGGATTCAAGAGAAAGTCGACCCTGGCCATCCCGCAGCCGTCGATCGCCCTAAACGCAGCTTCGGCAAGCGAGCGTACCTCCTTGGCTTGCTCGGCATCGATTGGGGCTGGAATGCGTATTACCGAGCCTGCGTTGAGATACTTCGCACTGTAATCGTAGAACTCTCGCGACGGTACCACCTCGCCTGGCACCGAAGTCTTGAGTTGGTTGTTGCCGAGGACAGCGCACTCGATTTCCCGGGCGTTCGGAACGGCCGCCTCCACGACGACCTTTCGATCGAACTCTGCGGCATAGGTGATGGCTGCATCCAAGTCGTCTACGGCCTTGACCTTTGAGATACCAACGCTCGACCCGAGATTTGCTGGCTTGACGAACACCGGAAACCCCAACTTTAAGGCGATCCTTTGACGGATCACGTCGGGCTCATTTTCCCAGGCGGTTCGCCGCACGACCAGGTAGTCGACCTGTGGTAGCTCGTTCGCCGCGAACAGTAGTTTCATTACGGCTTTGTCCATACCGACCGCAGAAGCTAGGACCCCCGCTCCGACGTAGGGTAAGTCGGCCAATTCAAGGAGACCCTGCACCGTGCCGTCCTCACCATACGGACCGTGCAGCAACGGGAAGACCACGTCGAGTTCGAGACCTTGCACCATCGCGCTCGGTTCGTCCAGCCTCCGTGGGGTGGTCGTTTCAGCCGAGCAGTTCGATGCAGGCTTGGCCGCCTCGAGGCGAGCGTGTTGGATGACATCTGAGGCTTCAACGATCGTCGGCGGACGAGCGGGGAGACTCCAGCGTCCGTCCTTGCCGACGAAAATGGGAACCGGGTCGTAGCGGCTCGAATTCAGATGGTGGATGACGGAGGCCGCTGATGCCAGCGAAACTTCGTGTTCGCCAGAGCACCCACCGTACAGTACGCCGATCCGCAACCGTGCCACCGGTTTATAGCCTCTTGATAAACGGACAGAGTCGCCTGCTGTGTCAAAAAACTCGCATAGTATACGCCTAATGGCGGGCGTCTTCGACTTTCAGGTTATCGCGCGTGAAGGCAATGCGCGCTGCGGCACGCTATCGACACCACACGGCACCGTACAAACGCCGGCGTTCATGCCGGTAGGCACCCGTGGTGCGGTCAAGGCGATAATGCATCGGGATCTGATCGACTTGGGTGCGCAGATCATCTTGGCCAACACCTATCACCTGCACCTTCGACCTGGCACCGAGCTTATCGAACGGCTCGGCGGCCTGCACCGCTTCATCAGCTGGGATCGACCGATCCTAACCGATAGCGGTGGCTATCAGGTCTTCAGCCTCGCTACGCGGCGAACTGTTGAGGAGCAGGGCGTGCGTTTCAGGTCACATCTGGACGGCGAGGAGCACCTACTCACGCCAGAGGGGGCGACCGAGATCCAGTGGTCCCTCGGGTCGGACGTCGCGATGGTCTTTGACGAGTGTGTCCCCTATCCCTGCGACGCGTCGGACGTGCGTCGTGCGATGGAACGGACGCTCCGGTGGGCGGAGCGCGCCCGGTTGCGATTCAAGGCCTTGCGTGAGACCGGAGTCGGCACTAATCCCGGTCAGGTGCAGTTCGGAATTGTGCAAGGTGGTGTTCATCGAAACCTTCGAGCCATCAGTGAACGCCAAACGGTCGCGCTTGGCTTCGACGCTTATGCTATCGGTGGGCTCAGTGTCGGTGAGCCTGTGCCGGTCATGTACGACGTTGTGGCCGAGACGGCGCCGCGCCTTCCCGCCGAGTGTCCACGATATCTGATGGGGGCCGGGACCCCAGTCGATCTTGTCGAGGCCGTGTTGCGCGGCATCGATTTATTCGATTGTGTACTGCCGACACGCAACGGTAGAAACGGACAGCTATTCACGTCCGAAGGGCGTCTGAATATCAAACAAGCTAGGTTTGCGGACGACTCGAGGCCGCTCGACGAGCGATGCGAATGTTACACGTGCCAACGCCACTCCAGGGCCTATCTGAGACATCTCTACCTTACAGACAAAATGTCCGCGGCAACCCTTAACACGTTGCATAACCTCAACTTTTACCTTGACACGATGCGACGGATTAGGGAGTGTATTAAATTCGGCACGTTGGAAGCACTCAGACAGGAATTCCACCTGCTCGACTCTCGCCCACACCAGGCTCGCGCCAGTTCGGACGCAGAGTGAAAGGCTCGTGCCGGCCAGGCAGATGAAGGCGACGATTCCGATTGCTACGGGTGACTCACGATGATGTTTTCGATGTTCACGAGTATTCCATTACTCATGGCGATGGCTACACCGACCGATGCAGGTGGCAGCGTGTGGGTGCAGTTCGTGCCGTTCGCCATGATCTTGGCGATCTTTTATTTTGTGATCTTGTTGCCGATGAAGCGGCGGCAAAAGAAGGTGAAGGATTTTCAGGCGGCGCTCAAGGTGGACGATCGCGTCATCATGACTAGCGGGTTGTACGGCGTTATTACGAAGCTGAATGATGAGCGCTCGGTGCAGCTTCAGATCGCTGAGAAAGTCAGGGTTGACGTCGCCCGCGCGTCTATCGGCGGTTATCAGGGGCAGGACCCGGTGGTCACGGATTCGGCTCAGAGCTGAGTCGTGGTGGTTCGCGCTGTGGGGCGGTTCTAGACAGTGCCATGAAGATTAAACTTCGTTGGAAGCTGCTTTTGATACTCGGCATCGTCGGGCTGGCTGGGTGGTCCGTCTACCCTCCGAGCGAGAAGGTGCGCCTCGGGCTCGACTTGAAGGGCGGCGTTCACATGGTGCTCCGCGTGCAGACCGACGACGCGCTGCGGATCGAGACCGAGACGAGCATGGAGCGGGTGCGCGAGGTTCTGGAGGTAAGAAACATCACGGTTGGCACGATCGCGGTTGACACACCTACGCGCTTTCGAATCGAGGGCGTCCTGCCAACGGAAGATGCCGAGTTTCGGGCGATCACTGACGAGCAGCTGGAGGTCGTCTTTCGTCGGGAGTCGGGCGCTGGTGGCCGATACGCGTTCGAGATGAGGCCCAACATGGCTGTGTCGTTGCGCGACGAGTCGGTTCGGCAGGCGCTGCAGACCATAGAGCGACGCGTGAACGAACTTGGGGTGGCCGAACCCATCGTTGCGCCGCATGGTGTTGGCGGTGACCAGATTCTAGTCCAACTGCCCGGTGTGACGGACGTAGCGCGAGCCAAGGAGATCATCCGTTCCACGGCTCTTCTTGAGCTGAAGCTTGTCGAGCAGGGCCCAGCGATATCGCAAGAACTATTATTGCAGGCCAACGGCGGGCGGGTACCGGACGGGATGGAGGTTGTGTCGGGCACTGACGACACGCTGAGCCCGGGTGCGGCGCCCCAGCCGGTCTTTTATCTCGTGCGCCGCGTAGCAGCGATCACTGGGAGGGATTTGCGAACCGCACGTCAGACGCTCGACGAGTACAACCAGCCAGCGGTAAGCTTTTTGCTGAACGGCGAGGGCGCCCGAAAGTTCGGCGACATCACCGGTCAGAACGTTGGCCGTCAGCTCGCGATCATTCTTGACGGCCGGGTTTATTCCGCGCCGCGTATTGAGTCTCGGATCACGGACGAGGGGCGCATCACCGGCTCCTTCGATCAGCAGGAGGCTGGGGACTTGGGGCTCGTGCTCCGTTCGGGCGCGCTACCGGCGTCCTTGACGTATTTAGAAGAACGCACGGTTGGCCCGACACTTGGTGCGGACTCCGTGCGGGCCGGCGTTCTCGCGGCGCTGACGGGACTCGTGCTTGTGGCGTTCTTTATGCTCATCTACTACAAGCTTGCGGGCATCAACGCAATCTTATCGGTGGCGCTCAACCTGTTGATTTTGCTAGGTGTTATGGCATATCTCGGCGCGACGATGACCCTGCCCGGTATCGCTGGGTTCATCTTGACGATCGGCATGGGTATCGATTCAAACGTACTCATCTTCGAACGGATCAAGGAGGAACTGGCGACGGCGAAGAGCGTTAGGCTGGCGGTGGCCGCCGGATTCGACCGAGTGTTCCTGACGATTCTCGACACGCACGTGGCATCGCTCATCGCTGCGGCGTTCTTGTTCCAATTCGGCACCGGCCCGATCCGCGGGTTTGCCACCACGCTCTTCTTCGGGCTGCTTTCCAACGTCTTCACGGCGGTGTTCGTTTCGCGGACGCTGTTCGAGACGATTCTTGGTCGGCGCCAGGTGGCCAGACTCAGTATCTGACGCATGCAGATTTTCAAGACACCGAACATCAATTTTTTCCGTTGGCGCGGGCCGGCGCTCGGGGTGTCGACCCTTGTCATCCTCGTCGGGGTGTACACGGTGTGGTCGGGCGGCGGCTTGCCGCTCGGCATCGATTTCTCGGGTGGAACAGCTGTCGTTGTGCGCTTCGCGGAGCCGACACCTGAGGAGGCCGTCCGAACCGCGCTCGTCGATGTCCCAGGCGAGAAGGTTGTGCAGCAGTACGGCGACCCAACTGCGAACGAAGTGCTCATCCGGCTCCCACAGATCGCCGAAGAAACAGGGGCCAGTCTAGAGCAGGGGTCCAACGCGGTCGTCGAGGCGATTTCGGCAGCCGGGTTGGGCGAGTTCGAGGTGCAGAGCACCGACATTGTGGGCCCTGTGATCGGTCGAGAACTTCAGCAGAAGGGTATCTACGCCACGCTGGCTGCGTTGACCGGGATCCTGATCTACATCGGTGTGCGGTTTCGATTCAGCTTCGCCGTTGGCGCGATCGCCGCCGTGTTTCACGACATCCTCGTGACGCTGACCTTTCTGATCTTTTTCGGCTATGAGCTCTCACTGAACATCGTGGCGGCTATCTTGACGATCACCGGCTACTCGGTCAACGACACGATCGTCATCTTCGACCGGGTGCGTGAAAACCTACGAAAAATGCGCCGCGACGAGCTCGAACTCGTCGTCAACACAAGCGTGAACCAAACGCTGGCCAGGACGATCATCACCTCGGGCACGACATCGCTGGCCGTCCTAGCGCTGTTTATCTATGGTGGGGAAGTGCTGCACGGGTTTGCTTTCACAATGCTGGTCGGCATTCTCAGCGGCACATATTCCACGGTGTTCATCGCGGCAGCCGCTGCCGTGTTCATAAGCGAACGCCGCGCTGCCAGGCGGGCTTCTGGCGTGCCGAGCGTTCCAGTCGGGCGGGGCAAGCAATCCCGGCGGCGGAAGGTGAAAGCTCGGGCCTCGTGATCCGTTGAGTCGATCACGTGAGCGTGCTCATCGCTGCCTTCCTCGGGGCTATTCAGGGACTTACGGAGTTCCTGCCCGTTTCCAGTTCAGCCCACCTGTTGTTAGCCCGAGATTTTCTCGGATGGGACATCGGGCCATTCGGACTAGCGTTCGATGTTGCTTGCCACCTCGGAACGCTCTTGGCTATCGTCGTGTTCTTCCGGAGCGACCTGATGGCCATTGCTGGATCGCTGCCGTCTGTCCTGTCGACCTCGCCCAATGAGGCGGGTCGGCAAGCGCAGTTGATCGCTCTTGGGACTCTTCCCATCGCCGTTGTCGGCCTGGCATTCGAAGAGGTAATCGAGCGGTCGCTTCGCTCTCCGGGTGTAACCGTCATTACGTTGTCGCTTGGAGCCGTCGCGTTTCTTGTTGTGGAACGGATGGCGCGCGGCACCGGTGACGCACGCGCTTTAACGTGGCCCGCGGCACTCGTGATCGGCATGGCCCAAGCGATGGCGTTAGTTCCTGGCGTTTCACGGTCCGGTGCCACGATTGTGGTCGGCATGTCGTTAGGGCTTTCTCGGGCCGCGGCTGCCCGATTCGGCTTTCTGTTGGGCGCGCCCGCGATCTTGGCGGCGGCCGGCCGCACCGCGATGACGCTTGAATCTGGCGACCTGACGGGAGCAATAGCTACCTGGTGTCTGGTGGGGTTGCTAACATCGGCCGTCGTGGGCTATGCGGTGATTGCCTGGTTCCTTCGGTACCTTGCCAAACACCCCCTTGATGTGTTCGCGTACTATCGTTTGGCGTTGGCCGGCGTCGTGCTTGTCTGGCTGCTTGGTACGTGAACTCGTACACCGTGCGCCGGGAAGGAGTTCGGCGTCATTAACGGGCCCTGGTTGAGTTGATGCAGTGGTTTCGTCGAAGTTTACTCACCGGTTTTGTCGTGACTGTGCCACTCGTTGTGAGCGTTGTGGCGCTGATCTGGTTGTTCCAGTTAATCGATGGTTTCATGGGCCCTTTCTTGGTCCGCTGGCTGGGGCGGGAAGTACCAGGGCTCGGTTTACTGGCGACGATCACCGGCATGTTCGTCGTTGGCGCGGTCGCGACCAACGTCCTCGGCCGACGGCTGGTGGACCGTGTGGAGAGGTATCTGATGCGGGTGCCCGTTTTCAAGACGATTTACACACCTGTGAAACAGCTTATCCTCGCGTTTTCTCCGGACAACGAGTATGGGTTCAAACGGGTGGTCATCGTCGAGGACCTGGAGCGGGGGTTCGTCCTCGGCTTTTTAACCAAGGAGTTTGCCCTTGACCGGGGTCGAGGTACCGAACACCTGATGGCCATCTACGTTCCCACCAACCACCTGTATCTCGGGGATATTCGCATCTACCCCAGTCGGCTTGCTAGCTTTCCAGATATTTCGGTTCAGGAAGGTGTTCGGATTTTTCTTACCGGGGGCATGGCCGTCGCCGACCTCGTGCGAGCCAGGTCCCAGCCCGCTTCCGACGGCAGGTTGCCAGAGCCCCGGTGACCGTCCCTCGCCCATCTGGCGTGACAGGGTGCTGGGCAGGGCCCACCTGGAATAGGGAGGTTCGAGGGAGTGCCCGAGGCGTGTTTTTGGCTCGCGCTGGATTGACAGGACTGAGGCCGGATTGTTAGGTTGATGAGTTTTTGACGTGGGCGAGGGGCCGGTAGGGTACCGGCAGTTCGCGGGACTAAGAGGACGGAACGATGACACAAAAGCTTTTTTTGGTGTTTGGTATTGTCGCACCGATATGCGCGGCGATCTTCGCATTGGTTCTCATTCAGGTGATAAACAGGCGCGATCCTGGTAATAGGCGAATGCAAAGTATCGCGGCCCTTATTCGCAGTGGAGCCATGGCCTTCCTGCGTGTCGAGTACAGCGTACTGGCCGTGTTTGTCGGGGTGATGTTCATCGTCTTGGCGGTCTTCTTGCCGCGGAATGGCCTGACGACGGCAGTAAGTTTCCTTGTTGGCGCCGTGCTCTCGGCTAGTGCCGGCTGGGTGGGAATGCGCACCGCAACCGGGGCGGCGGTGCGCACGACCCAGGCCGCGAAGACCAGTCTCGCGAGCGCGCTTCGCGTGGCATTCTTGAGTGGGTCTGTGATGGGGCTGACCGTCGTGGCACTCGGCACGCTCGGGATTGCCATCCTGTACTCGGCATTCGGTGGGTTGGAAGGGGCCGGAGCCGAGGCCGTTGAGTCGCTGTTTGGACTGTCGCTCGGTGCCTCGTCGATCGCCCTGTTCGCCCGCGTTGGTGGCGGTATCTACACTAAGGCGGCCGACGTCGGCGCTGACCTCTCCGGTAAAGTGGAAGCGGGCATTCCCGAGGACGACCCTCGGAACCCGGCGACTATCGCCGACGCGGTGGGCGACAACGTCGGCGACGTGGCGGGCATGGGTGCCGATCTGTTCGAGTCCTACGTGGGCAGCATCATTGCCTCGGTCGCGCTAGCGTGGGCGATGACGGCGCCGTCGGCCCAGGAATTGTGGGGTGTCCCGGTCGGTGCCTTCGCTGCGGTGCAAGGTGACTTGGTGTTGTTTCCGATCGTACTCGCGGGCGTTGGCGTGTTGTGTTCGATGATTGCTACGTTCACCGTGCGGACCAATAACGAGAAGGCCATTCAGGGGGCGTTGAATCGCGGGTTGTTCACGGCGTCGATTCTCGTCGTTTTTGCCACCGTGGGACTGGTCTCCGTGATGGGACTGCCGGGTGCGGTACTCTGGTGCGTCGTGGTGGGGCTGGTCTCAGGCGTTGCGATCGGCAAATTCACGGAGTACTACACCGCAAAAGATCTCGCGCCCGTGCAGCGGATTGCTCAACAGTCGGAAACGGGTCCGGCCACGAATATCATCGCTGGTTTGGGCATTGGCATGATGTCTTGCGGGGGACCGATTCTGGTGATCTGCTTGGCGATTTTTCTGAGCTTTGGCTGGGCCGGCCTCTACGGTATCGCGATCGCGGCGGTTGGGATGCTGTCGACTCTCGGTATCAGTTTGGGTGTCGATGCTTACGGTCCGGTCGCGGACAACGCTGGAGGGATCGCTGAACTCAGTGGATGCGAACCGTTCGTCCGGCAGCGGACCGACGCCCTCGACGCGGTCGGCAATACGACGGCCGCCATCGGCAAGGGCTTCGCGATTGGATCGGCGGCGTTGACGGCGCTGGCGCTGTTCAGCACGTATCGCGCGACGACGGATGCCGCGGTTGAGGCTGCCGGCGGCGTCGCCGCGTTCGAGGAGCGGCTGCTCAGTCTCAACCTCGACAATCCGAATGTGCTGCTCGGGATGTTTATCGGGGGCATGCTACCGTTCATCTTTTCGGCGTTGACCATGAACGCCGTCGGACGCTCGGCCAACAAGATGATTGAAGAGGTCCGGCGACAGTTTAAATCGATTCCTGGCCTACTGGAAGGTAACGCCGAGCCCGACTCGGCGCAGTGTGTTGCTATTTCGACTAAGGCTGCGATTCGAGAGATGCTGGCGCCGGGGTTACTCGCCGTCATCGCGCCCGTTGTTACGGGGTTCCTCCTCGGCGTCGCCGGACTGGGTGGTCTGCTCGCCGGCTCGCTCGTGACCGGAGTGCTGATGGCGTTGATGATGGCCAACGCCGGCGGAGCTTGGGACAACGCGAAAAAATACATTGAGGAGGGCAACCTAGGTGGCAAGGGGTCCGAGCCACACAAAGCCGCCGTAATTGGCGACACAGTTGGTGATCCCTTCAAGGACACGGCAGGGCCCAGCCTGAACATACTGATCAAGCTGATGAGCATCGTCTCCGTTATCTTTGCGCCGCTCGTGGTTGGTTGGATGCAGTGAGGTGGCGTGGAGCACCTGGCGAATCCGGATGTCAGGATATCTGCGCCATTTTCCGGTCGACAGTGTCTACACTATGTCCTGGGATCTTGGCAGCGAGTTGGGGGAAAAAGGCCGACGGCCTGTTTTCTGCCTAAAAGGTTAGTTGACATGGGTTTTCGGCTTTGCCTAGAATTAGCGGTCTTGTCTCGACGCCAAATGAGCTTCGGTGTGCAGGAGGTCGATCGTGCCTGAGATGTTCGGCGAATTCGTGAACCCGACCACCAGGGTAGGATCGCAAAAGTGGTACACGGTGCCGATATCCATTGTGGCGCACGTCGTGCTGGTCGGCGCCGTCATTATTGTGCCGCTGATGGCGGCTGACATCTTGCCGACGCCGCCGTCGATGATGGCCTTCGTAGCGGCACCACCGCCGCCGCCGCCGCCGCCGCCACCGCCACCACCACCCGTCTCCGCGGACAGGCCTCCGCCGCCCGAGATTATTCCAAACGCCGCGCCGGTCGAAGCTCCTGACATAATCACGCCGGAGACTGGTATCACCGTTGACGAAGGGATCGTTGGGGGTGTTGAGGGCGGTATTTCGGGCGGCCTAGTCGGGGGGATCGTTGGCGGCTTGTCCCTAGCACCACCACCACCACCACCACCACCGGCCGCGCCGATCCGTGTGGGTGGCAATATTAGGCCGCCGGAGAAGGTCCGCGATGTGTCTCCGATCTATCCGCCGATTGCGCAGTCAGCGCGGGTGCAGGGCATCGTCATCGTCGAAGCGATTATCGGGCCGGACGGCCGAGTGACCGATGTTCGGGTGTTGCGCGGGATTGCGTTGCTTAATTCGGCTGCGATGGACGCGGTGCGGCAGTGGGAGTTCACGCCGACGCTGCTGAATGGTATCCCCGTGCCGGTCATTATGACGGTCACGGTCAATTTCACGTTGCAGTAGCGGATGAGGTAGGCGACTTTCGAGAGATGAAAAAATTCGTGATGAGGCGGCAGTGGGACCGTGGAAACGCCTACTTGCCAAAAACCGAGTCAATACAGCCATAAGCAGCATAAACGGGAGGATGCGCGATGGAAAGTAGTGGAATGAACCTGCTAGAGATGTGGGGTCAGATGGGCTATACCGCGAAAGGAATCGCGGTAGTCCTCTTCTTCATGTCGTTCTGGTCGGTCGGCGTGGCCGTTGAGCGGATCTTCACCTTTATGCAGGCTAAGAAACAGTCGAAATTGTATGCACCTCAGGTGGCCAAGCACCTCAAGGACGGCCGCTTGAAGGAGGCGATCGCGGTTGCAAAGAAGGAGGACTACAAATACAGCCACCTTGCCAAGGTCGTCACGGCCGGATTGCAGGAATATCAGTTCCAGCAGGAAAGCGGTTCTAGCCTGGCGCGTGGTGACCTTCTGGATACAGTGCGACGCGCGATTCAGCGGGCGTCGGCGATGACAGCCAATGACCTGAAGAAGGGCGTTCCGTCGTTGGCGACCATCGGTTCGACGGCACCCTTCGTTGGGCTGCTGGGCACCGTTGTCGGCATCATCAACGCGTTTGTCGGTATCGCCTCGACCGGCTCTGGCGGTATCGGCGCGGTGTCTGCGGGTATCGCGGAAGCGCTTGTCGAAACTGCACTCGGGCTCGTCGTGGCCATTCCGGCGGTCTGGTTCTATAACTATCTGACCGGTGTGGTCGAATACTTCAACGTTGAGATGGATAACTCATCGTCGGAGCTCATGGACTACTTCATCAAGAAGACGGCGTAACAGGTTATCCATCCGCGCATGTCGTGGCGCCCAATGGGTGTCGCGACGTGACGCGGATGGCGTGTTTACACAACAGGCGAGGAGACTTCTCATGTCTATGGACCTGGGCGGCGCCAAAGGCGGCGTTAAGTCCGACATCAACGTCACGCCGCTCGTTGACGTGATGCTGGTACTCCTGATCATCATGATGCTTGTCGCCCCGATGTTGCAGAAGGGCGTTGATGTCCGCCTGCCGCAGGCAGCGAACACCGTGGACAAGCCGGAAACGCAGGACCAGACGATACTGTCGATCACCGCCGACAGACGTTTTTATGTCAATTCTGTGCAGGTGGCTGATACCGAGCTGTTGAATCGCGTTCAGTCGGCGGTCGATCAGGCGGGCGGCGACCGGATCGTATTGATCAAAGGCGACGAGGATGCGCCCTACAGTTCGATCATGCAGGTGATGGACGAATTGCGGCGGGTTGGCATCGAGGATGTGGGCCTCGTCGTCGACCGTCGGTTGCGAGCAGGTCTTGGAGGTGCTCGGTAATGTCGGAACAACAATCACTCGGCGGCACTGACGACGGCATTAGGGTCGAACACCTGGAGCCAAGTTGCGACATGAACGTCACGCCGATGATCGACGTGTTGCTCGTCCTGCTGATCATCTTTATGGCGGCGTTGCCGCTGACCCAAAAGGGGGTCGACATCAATCTCCCGGCCGAAACGCGCGCGGCGAATCAGTCGCAGCCCGACACGAGCCAGATTGTGCTCGAGTACACTGCCGACCGACGCCTTTCGGTGAACAAGCAGGCCGTCACGCTTCGAGAGCTGACGTCGCGGCTGCGAACCATCTACGAAGCCCGCCAGGACAAGACCATGTTTATCGCGGCGGCGGGCAGCCTGCGCTACGGCGAAATCATTGACGTTATCGACGCGGCGAAGGGCGTCGGTGTCGAGAAGGTTGGCATCGTCACTGAGGGCATGCGGCAGGCGGCCGGTGTGCAGGGTGGCGGCGGGAACTAGTTCCGTCCTCCGAGAATTACGTGGACGGCGCACGCGCGAGGAAGCGCATGCGCCGTCTTTTTTTGTACCTAGTCCGCGTCTCTGAAATTTTCAACTGACACCTGCCACTGTTTTTTTGACTGGCCCAGCGGGGTTCCTGGACTGTTACAACGAGTCAAATCTCAAATCTCGGAGACGGTACGAAAACAGGAGCCTATCCTTGGGGTCGTGAGTAGTGGCCTACAAGAGCAAACGGCCGACTTCTCCAAAGAGAAGTCGGCCGTGTCGTGAACGTGTGGGAAGCAGTGACTACCCGCCAGCGACCGGTGCTGCCGCTTGAGCTCTTCGAAGCCTTTCGGCCCGCTCGCGAAGATCATCTGCTTCGGCAATCAGTCTATTCTGTTCTGCCTTGTTGCTCGTGGCGTTGGCCTGCAGCCTAAGAAGGATGTTCTTGTAGGTCATCGCTTCATGGTAGTCGTCCTTCAACTCAAGTGCCTGATCCGAGGCAGCAAGGCCTTCCGCGATGTACTGCGCCTTTTCTTCGTCGTTCAATCGGAAGTCGCGGAACGCCTTTTCCCAGAAATACGTGGCGATTGTGTAATACGCCTCCGGGTTGTTCGGCTCGATCCTGGCCCGCTCTTTGAGCGCGGCCATCGTCTGCTCAAAGTCCTCTACGCGGTTGTAGTGTGCCGCCATTTGCAGGTAAACCGACGGATTTTCAGGCTGTTCGTCGCGGGCATCGTGGAGGATCTGCTCGGCCATCTCGTACTGCCCCGAGTCCTCGTAAAGCCGAGAAAGTGCGAAGTAGTTGTCCATGTCGCCAGGATACAAGTCGATCATCTCGCGGATAATCGGCTCAGCTTGACCGGGGTCATTCAACTTGTCCGGGCCATAAGTGGCTACGAGGTATTGCATCGAGAGCCGCTGCATGTCTGGGTTGTCGACGATTAGCTCAGAGGCCAGCCGATAGTTTTCAACTGCTTTCTCCAATAACGCGTCGTTCTCTGGCTCGCCCCGACGACCCGGGCGGTACTGAAGATCGTAGCTATTCCCCAGGTAAAAATAAGCGACCGTCAGCTCGGGTAAGACATCGAGCGCGGAGGTGTCCGCCAGCGTTTCTTCGTAGGCTTCCGCGGCGGCTGCGTAATCTTGGATTTGATACAAGCGGTGAGCATCCTTGATGGCCACTTTAGCCCTGAGCATGGCGATCTGGCCGCAGCCGGTCAGTGATACGCTCAGCCCGGCCACGATGGCCAACTGCACCGCGATCCGTCGCGTATTCATAATCTTCCCTTTCGACAGCATCTCGACTACCTCTCCCCTACTAGCGCGGAGGCCCGCCGCGCAGAACCGGTCGGCGGGGCATGACGTCCCCGGGGGGGGGTCCTGCGGGAACGCCTCAAGCCGGGCCAGTATAGTGAACAAAAAAACGGTCCGTCAAGCACCGCCGGTGCGTCCATTCGGCCCGTCCGCGTCTCTCCGGCGGCCACAGGCTGCATCGATGTGGCTCCACCCGTCTTGACCGCTGCCGAGGGCCGTCCCTATGATGATTCAGCAGGGGGCTAAAAAGCACATCGCGCGATGGACACCGCTCGCTATGATTCGGTTCGAAGACCTGATCGAGAAAGTTCGGCGAAATAGGCCGGACGCCGACCTTGAACTCATTCGGCGTGCCTACGCGTTTTCAGCCTCCGAGCATAAGGGCCAGGTCCGCCACTCCGGCGAACCCTATCTCGGCCATCCCCTGGAGGTGGCTAACCTCTTGGCCGACATGCATCTCGATGCGGTAGTCATCGCGGCGGGGCTCCTCCACGACGTTGTCGAGGATACCTTGACTACCATCGAACGAATTGAGGAGGAGTTCGGCTCCGAAGTGGCTCATGTGGTGGCTGGGGTGACGAAGTTGAGCACGATACCGTTTTCGTCGACGACGGAGCGTCAGGCCGAAAGCTTCCGGAAAATGCTCTTGGCGATGGTCGACGACATCCGGGTCATTCTGGTGAAGCTCGTGGATCGCCTACACAACATGCGCACGCTGGGCCATCTTTCCGAGGACCGTCAGCTGCGCATTGCGCAGGAAACGAAGGATATCTACGCACCGATCGCCAACCGGCTCGGGATGAGTAAGGTCAAAAATGAACTCGAGGAGCTAGCATTTCGCCATTTGGAGCCGAAGGCCTATGAGGCGCTTCGCGTGAAGGTCGGAGAGCGTAGCCGTGCCAACGAAAGGCTCATCGAAGACTTCAGGCAAACGATCTTGCCCAAACTCGCCGACGCGGAGATTCCTGTCGTGAAGCTTGATGGACGGGTCAAACGCCTCTTCAGCATCCATCAGAAGCTGAAGCGCCAGCGGGTCAACCTGGACCAGGTGTATGACCTTGTGGCGCTGCGCCTGGTCACTCCCGCAGTGAAGGACTGTTATGCGGCGCTCGGCATCATCCACCAAACCTGGTCGCCCGTGCCAGGCAGGATTAAGGATTTCATTGCGATGCCTAGGCCTAACGGCTATCAGTCGCTCCATACGTCGGTTGTGAGTGGGCGGGGATTCGCATTTGAGGTGCAAATCCGAACGGCGGAAATGCACCGGATGGCCGAGGATGGAATTGCGGCGCATCGGAAGTATAAGGAAGGGGGCGGTGGCGCCCTCCGTGACGAGCAGTCTTTTCTCTGGCTCCGCCAGATGCTTGAGTGGCATCAAGAGGTTGGTGACCCTCATGAGTTCATGCAGAGCCTGAAAGTCGATCTCTATCCAGAAGAGGTGTACTCCTTCACGCCCACCGGCGAGGTCAAGGCGTTACCCCGCGGTGCGACGATCGTCGATTTCGCCTATACCGTCCATACCGACATTGGGCACCAGTGCGTCGGGGGTCGGTTGAACGGAAAAATGGTGCCTTTGAGCACGCAGTTGAAGAATGGCGACATCGTCAAAATTCTGACCAGCCAGGGCCATCAACCGAGTCGAGATTGGCTGAACTTTGTGGTGACGTCCCGCGCGCGGAACAGGATTCGGCACTTCATCAACGCCGAAGAGAAGAGCGACGCCATGGAACTCGGTCGGAAGCTGCTTCAACAGGAAGCACTAAGTCACAATATTGAAATTCTGGCGAAATTAACGGCTGAGGCGGTCGCTCACTTGGAGGAGGACTACGGCTCTCAGAAGATCGAGGATGTGTACGCCATGATTGGCTACGGGAAAATTTCGGCCCAGCACGTGCTTGGAAAACTAGTGCCCCAGTCTGATTTGCTGGAACGGCAGGTCGGGAACGCAGGCTCGCCTCCGGTGACTCAAGATGTCCAGTCTAGCGATGAGCGCATCACGGTGGGTGGTTTCGACGAACTCATGGTGTCGCGCGCACGTTGCTGCAACCCGATTCGTGGCGAAAAAATCATCGGCTTCATGACGCGCGGCAAGGGTGTCTCGGTGCACTCAGTAGGTTGCCCGAACGTGCTCAATCGGCTCTACGATCCTGGACGGCGCATCGCCGTCGCATGGGACAGCCGAGTTGATCCAGCGCCTTATATTGTACGGTTGGCGATCCAGGTGGAGGATCGGCAGGGTATTCTGGCGGATATAAGTGCACGGATCACGGGTATCAACACCAACATCAGGAACGTAGAGGCAACGACCAATGAGGATCAATACGGTCGGATCAACGTGACCGTTGAAATTCGTGACGTCGAGCACCTTGAGCGTGTGCTCAAGTCGCTTCGTGGCGTGAGTGGTGTGCTGGATGTCGAGCGAGCGTCGCACGAAGACTCAGAGCAGGGCGATCGCGTCGATCTCGACACGAGCATCTTTCGGTAGGCGTGCCACTTGGAACGTTGCTCGGGCGGGAGCTGGTGCCTCGAAGTAACTACCGTAGACGTCGTTGATCGTGGCGAAGTCGCCAAGATCAGCGACGAAGATCGTCGTTCTGACGACGCGGTCGAACGACACGCCAGCGGCGGTCAGGATGCCGCCGATGTTCTGCATAACCCGTTCGGTCTGCGCCCTGATGTCTCCCTCGACGATCTCTCCTGTAGACGGGTCCAATGGTATTTGGCCAGATACGAACAGCAGCCCACCGGCCCGTACGGCCTGCGAGTACGGCCCGATCGCCTGTGGCGCGTCCTGCGTGTTGATTGTCTCCCGCATCTTGTCGAGTGTCGTCTCAGGCCGCTTTGGTAACCTTGCCGGACCGCAGGCAACGGGTGCACACGCGGATCCGTTTGACGCCGCCGTTGATAGTCGCCCGGACCTTCTGGATATTAGCCTCGAAGCGCCTCGGAGTCACATTGTGGGCGTGGCTGACATTTCGGCCGACCCTCGGCCCCTTGCCACATATTTCACACCGTCGTGCCATTTCATTCTCTCCTTGGGGTCGCGACTACTCGGCGCGCTAGGGGTCACCTGCACAACACCGTCTTATCATCGCGGACGAATCTAGAATTATACCATGCAGGCCAAGGCGTCTTTGTCTCTACGGCACGATGATGTTTTTGCCGGAATTTGAGGGGGCGTTGATTTTCTCTGAAGTCGGGGCTTCGAGAGCCGCTCTTGAGGTAGACCTCGCCGGCGGATCGGCCACACCCGTCTGCCGTGCGTTTTCGTGCAGGGTGCGCTCGACGAGATTGAGGTAGGTGTCATCTCCTCCGTCCAAAACCCGAGACGCGTCCCGAGATGCACGCTCGGTACGGCGCAATGCCGTCACAAGGTCGCGAATCAGCGAGGGTCTGCCATTCTTGCGGTGGCTCTCGACGGCGACAATCAAATCTTGTTCTAGGCGCTGGGCGGGCAACGACGACGCGTGGTGTTCGTAGATGATGCCACGTCGTTCTGTTTCCAGCGTGGCCGCTAGCGCGGAGGCGGCATCTGCGACGTCAAGGTCGGTCAGCGGTGGAAGCGTTGCCGGTCGGTGACGCGCAATGGCGCTCTGGATGAGCAGAAATAGTTGCTGCTGCCGGTCTGACAGGTCGTGGATTAGCGGTACGAGGAAGCGTGCCTCACGCTCGTGCCGGCGCTGGACCACGGCCGGTGGGTGGTGTTGCGCGGTTGCTAGGTACGCACAATCCGCCGGGCACGTAATTTCAATCAAGCGCTTTGTGCCACAGCAGGTCGGACAGATTAATCCGGCCAACGCTGGGCATGCCCGACGCCCTTTCCGCCGTTCGCACGCAACGCACCGCGTGTTCGACATTGTCTTTACAGGAAGATCGCCCCAGCCTGGCACACCCGTCAAGGATGGGTCAAACCCTGGCTTTGGGGCAAAGGATGTTGAGAGGTCGGCCGATAAGCCCTTCTGTAAGGGGGCTCGCTCAAAAGGGAGACAGGATTCTGTGGAAGATAGAGGGCAGCGGTCCCGTTATCTGAAGAAAAGCGAGAAACCGAACCACCCCTTTCGTCGTCTATACATGCGTAGCAAGGGCGCCAATAAGGGAAATTTGGTAATCAAAGGAGCCCTGTAAGCTTTTCTTGGTGAGTGAGATGGTTTACACACTTAGGAACTTTGAGGGTTATAGGGGCCAGATAGGAGATGCTGCACACCCGGGGTGTGCCCTCGGCCCTTATTCCCTGCCGGCACGACTGGCAAGGACGCTGGTTGGTGAGACTTATGCGTTACTGATGCACAGCTCTGCGGTGTTGGCAACCGGCTTGCGTCGGGAAATGCGGGAGTCTCTCGTAGCCTGCGTGCGGTGGCGATGGGTGGGTAATGGCTAGGAGAGAGAGTCCGATGGCAGTGGCAACAACAGATTCTATGGGAGGTAAGCGCTACGCCAAACTGAAACTTATCCTCGAAGAACGCCGCCGGGATATGTTGGCCGAGGTGCACAATCGGATGCGTGACGTGCGGACCGAGGGTGGCGGTGTTACGATGCAAGGCGTTCTTGACTCGGCGGAGAGTTCCGAAGCCGACATCCAGGACGAGATTGAGTTTGCCCTCATTCAGATGAAAACCGAGACGCTGAGCAAGATCGATGAAGCACTCCAGCGGCTTGAGACGGGTGCTTACGGCAATTGTTTTGAGTGTGGGAATGAGATTACTGAACGGCGGCTGCGGGCCCTGCCTTTTGCAGTGCGGTGCATGGCTTGCGAAGAAGCGCGTGAACAAGCAACGCGGGGGCGGATGACGGAAGAGCGTCACGGTTCGGCTGGGCTGTTCTTGAATTCCTCGAGTTGAGCCGACGGCGTCGATTAATTGACGTTGCCGGTGCAAATCGAACCATGACCCGCGTGCAGAGAGGAGCAGGTCAGATCGCGTATGAGCGATCACGTCGAACGTCACGACTCCGAAAGTTTTTCGAGCGTTGGGCAGCCACCTTCGATCCCCTCAGAGATCCCGGTGCTGCCGATCCGGGACACCGTCCTGTTCCCGAATGCGTTCATTCCGCTGGCGGTGGCCCGCGAGAGTTCGGTGCGTCTGATCGAGGACGTAGCTGCTTCGGGCACGCTGATCGGTGTCTTTACGCAACGCGAGGCTTCGACCGAGGAGCCGACGCAAGACGACCTCTATCCGGTCGGGACGGCGACCCATATTCATAAGACGTTCAAGCTGCCAGACGGCAGCTTGCGCCTCATCGTACAGGGGCTTGAGCGTCTGCGCCTCCTCCGCTTTAATACGGCGCACCCGTACCTGCACGCATCGGTGGAACGGGCTATCGAGGTGACGGCCGAAGAAGATCGTCTTGAAATCGATGCGTTTCAGCGCAACATCAAGACTAACTTTCAGCAGGTCGTGTCGCTGTCTCCATTGCTGTCGGAAGACCTACAGGTACTCGCATCTAATATCGAGGAGTCGGGGAAGCTAGCCGATTTCATCGCCTCAAGCCTCACAACGATCAGCACGTCGGTGAAACAAGAGGTATTGGAAACGCTCAACATTCGCGCGCGGATGGACACGCTCAATCGCGTTCTGATCAAAGAACTTGAAGTGCTCGAGCTCGGATCGAAGATTCAATCTCAAGTGCAATCCGAGGTCGGCAAGAATCAGCGCGACTACTTCCTGCGCGAGCAGATGAAGGCAATCCAGAAGGAGCTTGGCGAAGGCGACGAGCAGGCCAAGGAGATCGAGGAGCTTAGAGGCAAACTTGAGAGAGCTCGGTTACCGGAGGTTGTACTGAAGGAGGCGCTTCGGGAGTTGGACCGCCTATCAAAGATGCCCGTGGCGGCGGCCGAGTACACCGTCTCGCGCACCTATCTGGATTGGATGGTGGCGCTACCGTGGGCAGTCCGGACAGAAGAGGTCATCGATCTAGCCCGGACGAAATCGATGCTGGATGAGGATCACTCCGACCTCGAGAAAGCGAAAGACCGGATTCTCGAATACCTGGCGGTTCGCAAACTGAATCCTAAAATCAAGAGTCCGATTCTGTGTTTCGTTGGTCCCCCGGGAGTTGGCAAGACGTCACTAGCCAAGTCGATTGCGGCTTCGCTCGGTCGAAAGCTCGTTCGTATATCGCTCGGGGGCATGCGCGACGAAGCGGAGATCCGAGGACATCGTCGAACGTACATTGGTGCTTTGCCTGGACAGATCATTCAGGGACTTCGGCGGGTCGAATCAAAGAATCCGGTCTTCGTACTCGATGAGATCGACAAGCTCGGAGCGGATTTCAGGGGCGACCCGGCGTCAGCGCTTCTTGAGGTGCTTGATCCTGAACAGAACAATACGTTCCGCGATTACTACCTCGATGTGCCGTTCGATTTATCCGAGATTCTGTTTATTACGACAGCGAACTTCCTTGATCCGGTTCCGCACGCCCTGCGCGACCGGATGGAGGTACTCGAACTATCGGGCTATACCGATGAGGAGAAATTGACGATCGCGCGTGAGCACCTTGTGGAACAGCAGATAGAAAACCACGGCTTGGGCCAAGAACACGTTAGCTTCGAGGATGCTGCGCTCCAGGCCGTGATTCGCGGTTACACACGCGAGGCCGGCGTGAGAAACCTTGAGCGTGAAATCGGTGCGCTGTGTAGGAAGGTGGCGCGGAGAAGAGCTGAAGGCTCTGATGTGCCGGTCGTCGTGACGCCTGACGAGGTGGTGAAGATGCTTGGGGCGCCCAAGTTTTATGACGAAGAAGTGGCCGATCGAACGAAGGAACCAGGCGTGGCGGTCGGACTCGCGTGGACGCCGGCTGGTGGTGAGGTGTTATTTGTCGAAGCGACGTTGATGTCCGGTGGTCGCACTCTGACGCTTACAGGGCAGCTCGGCGACGTGATGAAAGAATCGGCCCAGACTGCGCTCTCGTGGTTCAGGGCGCATGCTGAGGAGTACGGCGTTGACGAGGATTTTTATCAGCAGGCCGAGATTCACGTCCACGTGCCCTCGGGTGCGATACCCAAGGATGGGCCGTCTGCCGGTGTAACGATGGCAACCGCACTTGCGTCACGGCTGACGAAGCGGCCCGTGCGCCAGGACTTGGCGATGACGGGGGAGGTTACTCTATCGGGGCGCGTGTTACCGGTTGGCGGGATCAAGGAAAAGGTGCTCGCCGCGCGGCGGCTTGGAATTGCGCATGTCGTCGTGCCACACCTCAACCGAAAAAATATCGACGAAGATTTGAGCGATCAGCTTCGTCAGGAAATGACCATTCACTACGTGTCGTCGGTTGAGGAAGTGCTTAAACTAGCATTGGAGCCCGCTAAGGTCTTCGACAATAGTCAGTCCACGGAGACACCGATCCCGCACATGGCCACCTAACCCCCGTGCCTGCCGGCCATGCGAGTCGTTCATTCCCCTCGCTACGAGATCGACGTTGGCGCACACGTTTACCCGACCGCGAAGTACGGTGCCGTCTGCGCTCGGGTCATCCGGGCGGGGATTCTGAAGCGATCGGCGATCGTGCAACCTCAGTCAGCCACGTGGGCCGAACTTGGCCTTGTGCACACACCGGGGTATCTCGATAAGGTGCGGCGCGGCACACTGACGGCACTAGAGATTGCCGACCTTGAAATCCCGTGGTCAGCATCGATCGTTGACGGCTTCCGCTTGGTCTCTGGCGGCACCATCGTCGCTTCTAGAATGGCTCTGCGCGGTGGCGTGGTTGTACATCTAGGTGGGGGATTCCACCATGCCTTCGCGGGCCACGGTGAGGGCTTCTGTCTGTTTAACGACGTGGCCGTGGCCCTGCGAGTGCTCCGGCGAGAAGGCGAGGTCGAGATCGCGGCCGTGCTCGATTGCGACGTACATCAAGGGAACGGCACGGCTCGTATATTCGAAGAGGATCCCGCTGTATTCACGTGTTCGATGCACCAACAGAACAACTACCCGCTCAACAAACCTCCGAGCTCGTTGGACATCGCCCTAGCCGACGGGGTTGGTGACAGCGAGTACCTCGCACACCTGCAGGTCGCCCTGGCCGCGGTATCGGCAGCGGATCCCGATCTTCTTGTGTACCTCGCTGGAGCCGACCCGTACGAAGACGACCAACTGGGAGGCCTCGCGCTGACGCAGAGTGGCCTTCGGGAACGGGACCGCCAGGTGTTTCAATTCGCCAATTCGCTGGGCGTGCCGGTCGTAGTGGTGCTGGCCGGCGGCTACGCAAGGCGGTTCAACGACACAGTCTCGATTCACACGGCTACGGTCGAGGAAGCCGTGGCGACCGACGCCTGACCAAAGTCATCACCTGTGCGACCTCGACTGAAAATATGGGGCCGGCAAAGACCGTTCAAGTAGAGATTATTGAGCTGGTTGGCAAGGTCATGATGGATGCCTCAGGTTGCGCAGTACGCGCTGGAGATCTTCCGGAAGTGGAGCACGGAATTCGACGCGACGTCCGTCTCGCGGATGTGCGAAGGCGAGTCTGCTGGCATGAAGAAATGGGCGTGAGAGTTGCGCGACGGCGCGATGCCGCGGCGCGAGTCGGCGGCGGATGCCGCCGTAGATGGCATCGCCGACGACAGGATGGCTGATGGCAGCCAGATGAACTCGAATCTGATGGGTGCGGCCGGTGGCGATGGCGACTCCAGCGAGAGTTAGCCCGTCGAGCAGTTCAGCCTTGACGATGTGAGTCACTGCAGCCTTGGCCCGGCGCGCGCGAGTGGACATCCGCTGTCGCGCAACCTGATTCCGACCGATGGGGAGATCGATACGGCGTCCAGCTTGAACGCGGCCCCAGACGAGTACCGTGTATTCCTTGTCAATTTCTCGGTCCCGAAATTGGCGGCCAAGTTCGCGATGAGCTTGGTCGTGCTTAGCCGCCACCAGCAGACCGGATGTGCCCTTGTCCAGCCGATGCACGATGCCTGGGCGCTGTTCTCCGCCGATGCCACTCAGGTCACGGACGTGGTGGAGCAGCGCGTTGACCAACGTGCCACGTGCATGTCCGGCCGCGGGATGTACAACCATGCCAGGGGATTTATTGACCACGACGATGTCGGCGTCTTGGTGAACAATGTCGAGCGGTAGGGCCTCGGGATCAGGTGTCGGCGAAGTCAGTGCGGGTACATCGACAACGATTCGGGTCTTGGCACGTGCGATGACGCTAGCTTTGACCGGTGCCCCATCGACACGCACCCGCCCTGCCTTGATCAGTCGTTGGATAAACGATCGCGAGCGTTCTGGCAACAACGTCGCCAGAAGTTGGTCGATACGAGTTCCAGCGTGCTCTTCAGGGACGAGGATCTCAGTATGGTCGCCAGTTTCGTCCCGCTCAGAGGTCTCGATCATCGGGATTAGCGTTCGTCGGTGGCGGGGTGTCTAGCGAGTTGGATCAACATGCCAATACTCAAGGGTACGATCAGCACCGAAACGAACTGCGACGTCGACAGAGCGTCAAAGACCATCCCTCTAGGATCGCCGCGGTAGAACTCAGTAACGAAGCGCGAGATGCCGTATAGCAGAATGTATAGCCAGAACGTCCGGCCCGGAAATCTCCGGCCGCGCTGCTCTGTGCCCAGCAGGATCAGCAAGATACTAAATTCGGCGAACGACTCGTATAGCTGCGTCGGATGGAGGTGGACGCCGAGCGGTGTACCCACGTTGGTTGCGGCGAACGCGTTCGTGAAGACGATGCCCCACGGCGCATCGGTGGGGCGGCCGTAGCAGCAACCCGCCATCAAGCAGCCGAGTCGACCGATGGCATGCCCCAGCGCAATGCCAGGGGCGAAGGCATCACAGGCCGTCCAGGTGGACATCCGGTGGCGTCGCAAGTACCACCAGGAGACCGGTACGGCAAGGAGAAGCCCTCCGTAGAAGACTCCACCCGCTCGCACGAGCGATAACAGCCGACCCGCGCTCTGGGAGTAGTAGTCAAATTCTACGACGAACAGCATCAGCTTGGCACCGAGCAGCGCCGAAATGATAATCAGGATTCCCAGGTCCATCACCCGGTTTGGGTCGAGCCCTCGCCTCGTAGAGCGCAATATAGCGAGCTTCAAGCCGACTAGGTAGGCGGTCGCGAGGAGGACGCCGTAGCTATAGATGGGGATTGGACCAAGCTCAAGAAGCGTCGGGTACATCGTGGTGTCTCGTGTCGAGCGTATCGACGAGTAGGCAGCTCGCGCCGATCGTGATCGCCGAATCCGCGATATTGAATGCCCAGAAGTGACGCATACCCCAGTACACGTCGACAAAATCGGTGACGTGGCCGATGGCGATGCGATCAATTAGGTTGCCGAAAGCTCCACCGACAATCAATGCCAAACCGACCTGCGCGGCAGTGCTGTGAGAGGTGGACCGTACGGCGTAGACCCCCAGGGTGACCAGCGCTAGCAGGGCCACTCCCGTCATGACCACCGGCTTAAACGGAAAGTTTGCCGCGTTGAGGATACCGAATGCCGCGCCCGTGTTCTGGACGTGAGTAAGGTTTACGAAGCCCGGGATTAGGCTGATGCTGTCGTGAGGCGATACGAACTCTCGGACGAACGCCTTGCTGAGCTGGTCTGCGCCGACGATGCTGCCCACCACGATGAACGTTGAACGTCGTATGTGGCCGAGCCACGATGTGCCCACGGATGGTTCGATTGGGACAGGCGTCATCGTCATGTCGTGGTCATGTCGTTAGGTGCAATGGCCGTTCGCCAGGCCCACCATCTCGACGCAGCGACCGCAGATAGGGCCTTCGCGATTTGGCTGGTTGGCCACCGAAGGCACGTAGCGCCAGCAACGCTCGCATTTGATTCCGTCGGCACGGTCGACCTCAATCGCGAGCATCTCACCCGCGACCGGCCCGTCAGCCGTAGGTGGCGCTTGCCCGGACTCGACTTGCGTCTGCGCGATGAACAGGGTCGGCAGCTCATCCCGATACCGTTCGAGCAGATTGAGCGTATCACCCCTTGCCTGAAGTCGAACGCACGCTTCAAGGGAGGTGCCGACCGTCTTTTTCTTGCGCAGAACTTCGATCCTGGCGTTTACCGCTTCGCGAATCTTGATCAGACGCTCCCAGCGTTGCACGAGCTCGGCGTCGATGAGCTCGTCGAGCCCGGACGGAAAGTCGGCAAGATGTACAGAGATGTCGCGGGAGCCGGGTAGCACCTTCCAGACTTCGTCGGCCGTGACGGGCAATATCGGGGCGATCAATCGCGCCAAGCCATCGGCCATCCGGAAGATTGCAGTTTGGGCGGACCGGCGGGCAGGGTGTGCCGCTGCGAACGTGTACAGACGGTCCTTCGCGACGTCGATATAAAGCGCGCTCAGGTCGACAGTCAGAAATCCGTTGAGTGTATGAAAGATCGTCTGAAAATCGTACCCGTTGTAGGCCGAAACGACCCGCTTGGCCATGTCGGCATAGCGCGCGAGCTCAAACCGGTCGAACTCTTCCAGTCGGTTGGTTGGCACAGTGTCCGACTCTGGATGGAAGTCATGCAGGTTAGCTACGAGAATCCGTAGCGTGTTGCGGATCTTGCGGTAAGCTTCGACGACTCGCGCGAGAATTTCCTTTCCAATTCTCACGTCTTCCCGATAGTCGACCATCGAGACCCACAGTCGTAGGATCTCCGCTCCGCTTTCTTCGATGATGGCCTGTGGAGCGATGTCGTTGCCCAGAGACTTCGACATTTTACGGCCTGCTTCATCGACGACGAATCCATGTGTAATCACCTGACGGTACGGTGCCTGGCCCCGCGTACCCAGTCCGACTAGGAGTGAACTGTGAAACCAGCCTCGGTACTGGTCGCTTCCCTCAAGGTAGATCTCGGCCGGCCACCCGAGCTGCCGGTCGTCGAGGACGGCCTCATGACTCGAGCCAGAGTCAAACCAGACATCCAGAATGTCTCGCTCACGTTCGAAGTCCGCGCCGCCGCATTTGGCACATGTTTGCTCTGGCGGAACGAATTCTGACAAGTCGCGTTCATACCAGGCATCAGCACCATGGGTTTCGAATACTTTGGCGGCGCGATCGGTCAGCGCCTTTGTCAGTACGGCTTCACCGCACTTCGTACAATAGACGGCAGGAATCGGTACCCCCCAGGATCGCTGACGGGAGATGCACCAGTCGGGGCGGTATGCCAGCATGTTGTGGATCCGCTCTTGACCCCAAGTAGGAAACCACTGGACCTCTTGGATAGCGTCCAGTGCGCGTTGTCGGAGTTCTACCGTCTCCATCCCGATGAACCACTGGGATGTTGCCAGGAAGATGACGGGGTGTCGGCAGCGCCAGCAATGAGGATAGCTGTGTTCCAGTTGAGATCGGTGCCATAACCTTCCGGAGTCGGCCAGAGCGTCTTCGATCTTCGGGTTTGCGTCGAAGACACGCATACCGGCGAACGTCTCAACCGTATCGTCGAATTGTCCACCGGAGTCGACCGGGGCGTACGTTTCGAGACCATACTTCACCCCGGTGGTGAAGTCGTCGGCGCCGTGACCCGGCGCCGTGTGTACGATTCCCGTTCCTTGCTCTAGCGTCACGTAATTCCCTAGAACCCCGACCGATGGTCGGTCATAGAGCGGATGCTGGAAACTGAGACCCTCGAGCTCACACCCTTTTACGACGGCGAGACGGTCGGTCAGGTGTCGCCCGATGTCGGTCGCTATGCGATCCGATATCGCATCGGCGACGATGACCGTGTTACAGGTGCTGTTGGCATCAGTGGAGTAGAAGCCGTAGTCGAGGTCGGGATGAAATGCGACCGCCAGATTCGACGGGATGGTCCAGGGCGTTGTCGTCCAGATGAGGGCAGATACAGAGCGCCCTGCAAGGGCCGGCAGTTTGGCGGCGAGTTCCGCAGCGGCCTCCTGCGCCATCGGGAACTCCACGTAGATCGACGGCGAGGTATGCAGCTCATATTCGACTTCGGCTTCTGCTAGTGCGGTCTGGCAGTGGGTACACCAGTGGACCGGCTTCTTGCCTCGGTAGACCATGTCCTGCTCAACGAATCTACCCAGCGCTCGGACGATCGCGGCCTGGTAGCGAAAGGCCATCGTCAAGTAGGGTTTCGACCACGCTCCGAGGACGCCGAGGCGCCTAAAGTCCTCACGTTGCACGTCGACGTACGTCTCAGCGTAAACGCGACACGCCCGTCGGAGCTCGGAGGTAGTCATGTCGTGTTTCTTGGGGCCTAGCTCTCGCTCCACCATGAGTTCAATCGGGAGTCCGTGACAATCCCAGCCGGGCACGTAGGGGCTGTCGAACCCGGCCATCGTTTTTGCCCGTACGACGAAGTCCTTTAGAATCTTGTTAAGGGCCGTGCCGATGTGGATGCGGCCATTAGCGTACGGTGGGCCGTCATGTAGCACGCATTTCGGCGCGCCAGTGCGGCGTGCCCGGATTCGTTCATAGAGTCCTATTTCGTCCCAGCGTGAAATGGCTCCGGGCTCGGCCTTCTGCAGGCTCGCTTTCATCGGGAACTCGGTCCGCGGGAGGTTGAGAGTAGACTTCCAGTTGGCCATGAGGCGTTGTCTGCTACTTGGGTTCGGTTCGTGCTGCCGCAAGAAGTGGCTGGCGGATGCGCCGCACACTTGAGGATTGTAGTGCAATTCAACGACCCGACACCGGACCGATGTCTGGTCAAGAGCGGATTTGTGTGATCGCTTCATGATCTCTATGCGTGATAAGGCACCCGTGCCGACCGTCCGCTCAACGGTGCTCGATAACGGACTGACCGTGCTGGTACAGGAGCAACATGCTGCGCCACTGGCCTCGGTCTGGTGCTGGTATCGCGTTGGTTCGAAGGACGAACTCCCCGGTTCGACCGGCATCTCGCACTGGGTGGAGCATATGAATTTCAAGGGAACGACCAACATCCCTCGAGACCAGGTCAAAGGGATCATCGAGCGGCACGGTGGGTCTTGGAACGGCTACACGTGGATCGACCAAACCACCTACATGGAGACCGCAGCTAGTCATGCCCTAGACCGCATGCTCTTCATCGAATCGGAACGGATGTCGAACTGCCTGTACGAACCGGCTGAGTGTGAGTCGGAGCGTACCGTGATCATTTCTGAACTCCAGGGTGGTGAAAATGATCCCGAGCAATTGCTGGATGTTGAGGTCACGGCGACGGCGTTCAAGGCGCATCCGTATCGGCATCCGACTATCGGCTGGATCGGCGATCTGCAAAGGATGAGCCGGGACGATCTCTATACCTACTACAAACGTTTCTATGTGCCGAACAACGCCACGCTCGTCATCGTGGGCGACATACTGGCGGACGACGCGTTCCGCCTGGCCGAGCAGCGATTTGGGGCGATTCCAAGCGTGTCACTTGGCGATCGGACGCGGACGCAAGAACCAGTCCAGACGGGTGAGCGCCGCCTGACGCTTACGCGAGAGGGCTCCATGGCGTATTGCAAGATGGCATATCACGCGCCGGCCGTCGATGATTCTGACTTCGCGCCGATGCTGTTGCTCGATGCCGTTCTAACGGGTGCGAAAGGTGTGAATCTCTGGTCGAGCTTTGAAGGACAAGCGCCGCAGCGCACCGCGCGCCTGTATCGTGCGTTGGTTGACGGCGGCCTGGCCTCGAGTGTCGAAGGGACGCTGCTGCCGACACAAGATCCGTTCCTCTACACGGTGTCGGTGGAGGCCACGGCTGGTACGGCCCTCTCGTCAGTCGAGGCAGAGGCGCTTAGCGTGCTCGATCGCATACGAACGGACGGAGTCACCGAAACCGAGTTGGAGCGGGCTAAACGGCAATTCCGGGCGCGGTTGGTTTTTGAGACCGACAGCGTCACCAATATCGCCCACCAACTTGGCTATTTCACCACGGTGGCCACCCTTGACCTCTATCACGACCTACCTCGACGGGTCGCAGTGGCGACGGTTGAGCAGGTAGGTGAAGTTGCACGCCGTTATCTCGTGCCAAGCAACCGGACGATTGGGTGGTTCCAACCCTTGAATCATGAGGGCGAGCATTCGCCGCTCGTGGTTTCGGGGTTAAGGCGAAGATAACCATGTCGAAAAACGGGCTAACACCGGTCCGTACGGCGCTGCCTAACGGCGTCGTTGTGCTGGTGCAGTCCACCAAGACCCAGCCGGCGGTAGCGATCAACTTTGCGATGGTGTCCGGTAGTGTCTGCGACTCGGCGGATCACATCGGGATAGCGAATTTCGTTGCGCACGTCATCGACCGAGGTACATCCTCCCGCTCTGCGGAGGCTCTGGCCGAGGCGTTCGACAACCGAGGTCTCTCGTTCGCCGTGCGGGCGTCGAGACACCGCATGATTCTGGCGTGCAACTGTCTCACCGATGACTTTGAGATGGTCTTGGAACTGGTCGCCGATATCGCGCAACATCCGAGTTTTCCAGACCGAGAAGTTGGCAAGCGTCGAGTCGAGATCGAAACGGCCATCCGACGCGACGCGGACAGTTCAGCCGAGGCAGCCGACGATCTTGTTAGGGCGCTGATCTATGGGGAGTTGCATCCGTACGGGCGACGCGTCAGCGGCACGTTGGACTCGCTTGGTCGAATCGATCGAACAGCGCTCATCGACTTCCATCGAATCCGATGTGTGCCGAAGGGTGCGACGCTGACCATTGCCGGGGACGTCAACCCTTCGGCTGTGACCGATACCGTGAGTCGCCTGTTTGGTGACTGGTCGGCGGATCCGCCAGTGCCTGTGTCGTTGCCGCCCGTGCCCGAGGCCAACGGCCGCCGACGTGCTGTCCGGCAGCTGCCCGGAAAGGTGCAGGCCGACATCGCCTACGGGTTTACTGGGGTTGCCAGATCCGACCCTCGGTACCATGGCTTCAGGATCATGAACAACGTGCTGGGGCAGTTTGGGCTTGGTGGTCGTTTGGGCAACACGATCCGCGAGCGTCAGGGGATGGCGTACTACGTCTTCAGCGGGCTTGAGGCGAACATCGGTCCAGGTCCGCTGATCGTCCGCGCAGGCGTCAGCCCCGCCAATGTAGACCGAGCGATCGCCTCGATTGACGACGAGGTCGGTAAGATGGGTGCTGATGGAGTGACCGACCAAGAATTGACCGACGCCAAGCAGTTTTTGGTCGGCTCGATCCCGCGGATGCTCGAGACGAACGCGATGATCGCGACATTCCTACAGAACTCGGAACAGTTTGACCTGGGCATGGACTACGACGCGCGGCTCCCCGGATTGTTCGAGGCCGTCACGCTCGACGATGTTTGCGACGCTGCCGAAAGTCTCTTGGCGCCTGACCGTGCTTCAATTGCCATTGCCGGCCCAATCGACGAGGATGTTGAAGGCGCTGTCTCCCCATGATGCTGAGCCGATCCCTCCGGTTTCGCGATCTCCAGACGTTGGACGAACTGCGGCGTGTGGTTGAGCTCGAGAAAATTGTCTGGGAGTACACCGATGGGGAAGACGTAGTGCCGGTGCCGATTCTGGCGATAACCGTCAAGCGTGGAGGGATTCTGATAGGCGCGTTCGATGGGTCTGACGCGATCGTGGGATTTGTCTATTCCTTGCCGGGACTGAAGTCCGGCTGTTTGATTCAGTGGTCGCATATGCTCGGCGTGGTCGCCGCCTACCGCAACGCCGGCCTTGGCCGATCACTCAAGCTCGAGCAGCGGCAGCGCGCGCTCGCGATGGGCATCGAAGTCATCGAGTGGACGTTCGATCCAATGCAGGCGCTGAATGCGCACCTCAACCTGACGAAGCTGGGCGCTGTTGTAGTCGAGTACGAGAAAAATATTTACGGTGAATCCAGCAGCCCGCTCCACCGCGGCACCCCGACGGACCGTTTTGTAGCAGTGTGGAACTTGAAATCGTCACGCGTAGCGGCGCGGCTCGCTGGGGGCCCCGGCGACGTGCCCCAGCTTGGTGAAATACCGTTGATAAACGAGACCCGTGTTGCTAACTCTTGGCTGACCTGCGGGGCATGGAACTCGAAGCTTGAGGATGCTCGCCTGCGGGTTGAAATTCCGTTCGATTTTGGGAAGATGCAGCGCTCATCACCTGATGTGGCGAGCGACTGGCGGACGGCCAGCCGGGACATTTTTTTGACCTACATGGCCCGCGGCTATCGGGTGGTGGAGTTTGCCTTAGACCACACGGCCGGCCGTGGCTGGTATGTACTAGAGCGGTAACAGCCTAGGGAGTTTCGATGCCTATCCTGGCGGCCACGCGAGTGTGCGTCCGCCGAGCAGGTGCAGGTGGATGTGAAAAACGGTCTGGCCCGCTTCACGATTGCAATTGAAGACCGTACGATATCCAGCCTCGGCGATACCGCGCTCCTTGGCAAGTGCCGCGGCGCGCCAGACCATCTCGCCGACGAGTCCGTGATCCTCAGGCGCGAGGTCGTTGAGGGTTGCCACGTGTCGGCGCGGCACGATCAGGATGTGCGTCGGCGCCCGTGGGCTGATGTCCTCGAACGCCACGAGGCGATCATCCTCGTACAAGATTGTTGTTGGTAGTTTGCCTGCAACGATACGGCAGAACAGGCATTCGCTCATCGGCTATCCCGGTATGCTGCCACTCCAATGCGAGGCAGCCCTTGTAAATCTCGGACGACTTTCGGGTCGGAGAGGCCGCTCATTGCAATGATCTGCCTAAATGCCGTTTCCTGATTGCATCCGAACTCCACTACGAGTAGGCCATCGTCAACGAGTGCCACGCCAGCCTCCGCCACGAGCGCGCGTAGCGGCACCGCGCCGTCGCTGCCGCCATTCAGTGCGAGGTGCGGCTCGTGATCTCGGATCTCAGGCTCTAGGTGTTGAATCGCGAGGGCCGAGACGTAGGGCGGGTTTGACACGATGAGGTCAACGGGCCCGGAGAATCCAGCCAACAGGCTGCCGTGTCGCCAATCGATATGTTCGGCGACGCCGTGGCGGGTGGCGTTCGCCCGCGCCACCTCCAGCGCTGCTTGAGAGGTGTCCGTGGCGATGACCGTCATGGCTGGCAGTTCGATGGCCAGCGCGACGGCGATACAGCCTGACCCGGTACCCACGTCAACGAGGGTGCCGCTTTTCGACCGGTCGGGTCTGAGGGTAAGGACAGTTTCGATAAGAAACTCTGTTTCGGGTCTGGGAATTAGGACGTCCGGTGTTACGCGGAATTCCAGTCCCCAAAATTCGCGTTGGCCCGTCAAGTGGGCCAATGGTTCTCGCTGCGCGCGGCGCGCGACCAAAGCTTCGTATCGCGCGTCGAATCTCCGATCGACGTCGCGGTGGCGTTCGGTGAAATAGGTTGCGCGGTCCCAACCGAGAAGGTGGCGGGCGAGTACTTCCGCGTCGAGTCCAGCTTCCCCGGGACGGATGCCAGACTCAATCAGACGTGCGCGTGCGGTGTACACCCTAGAGGAGATACTCATGGTTCTGAGGATATCTCCTGGGCGTGTTTGAGTTTCTCGGACTGGAAGTGGGTCACGACCTGCTCGATTAACTCCGTTAGATTTCCGTTCAACACATCGGCAAGCCGATGCGTCGTGAAATTAATCCGATGATCCGTGATCCGGTTTTGCGGGAAGTTGTATGTGCGGATCTTTTCTGAGCGTTCTCCAGTGCCAACCTGAGTGCGACGATCTTGGGCGATGGCCTCTTGTTGTTTTTGCAGCTCAAGTTCGTAGAGCCTGGAGCGAAGCACTTTCATCGCCTTCGCTTTATTCTTGATCTGTGACTTCTCGTCCTGCTGCGACACTACGATGCCAGTCGGCAGGTGTGTCACTCGCACGGCTGAGTAAGTTGTGTTGACACTTTGCCCGCCCGGGCCGCTCGAGCAGAACGTGTCGATACGCAGTTCCTTGGGATCGATTTGAATATCGACGTCCTCGGCTTCTGGAAGCACCGCGACGGTCGCTGTTGATGTGTGAATCCGGCCGCTAGTTTCGGTTGTGGGCACACGCTGCACGCGGTGCACGCCGCTTTCATACCTCAGCTGACTGTAGACGCGCTGTCCTTCAATGATCGCGATGACCTCCTTCAAGCCACCTACGCCAGTTTCGTTGATGGACATGACGTCGATGTGCCAGCCTTGGCTCTCGGCGAACCGGCTGTACATCCGGAAAAGATTAGCGCCGAAGATCCCGGCTTCGTCTCCGCCCGTTCCAGCTCGAATTTCCAAGATCACGTTTTTCTCATCGTTCGGGTCCTTGGGAACAAGGAGCGCTTTGATGTCGGCGAGCAAGGTTTCCTGACTTGAGCGCAGGAGGCGAAGCTCTTGCGCCGCCAGATCACGCATCTCGCCCTCGCCTGTGTCTACGAGTTCCTGTGCCTGACCGATTTCGGTCAACACACCCTTGTACTTACGAACTTTCTCGACAATCGGCTCAATGTCGGCGAGCGCCTTGGCGTGTTTGCGGTACTCCGCGGGATCAGATTCACCGCTTAAATCGCTGATGCGCCGCATCAGTTCGTCGTACCGATCTTCGACCGCATTCAACTTGTCAAACATAGCCGGGTCCAGTGTCACAAAAGAAGTTGTCCGCCCGACACTGGGGGCAGGAAGGCGACCTCATCGCCGTCGTGTAGCATGGTTTCCATTTTCGCGTATTCTGTGTTGACTGCCGCCGACAGCGAGCCCGCGTAGGCGCTGGCATCGGGAAACTCCACCACTAGTTCGTCCCACAGTTGTCGTACAGTGGCGCCAGTCGGTATGTCACGATCCAGTTCGGCTGCGCCGACAATGTCTCGCAGGCGGGCGAATACGCGGATGTTCACACGCATGTTCGTCGGTATGCATCCTCGCGCGCTGTCGCGTCATCCGGGTCGGCCGTGGCGCCCTCGATCCAGACGTCGCCGCCCTCGAAGAACTCTCGTTTCCAGATCGGTGCGATCTGCTTCACTCGTTCGATGGCGTATCGACAGGCCGCGAATGCATCCGCACGGTGTGGCGACGCCGTGACGATTGCCACGCTGGCCTCACCGATGGCCAGGACGCCGATGCGATGGTGCAGTGCGAGCTGGGTTGCCGGCCATCGCTCGACAACTTCGCTGGTAATTCGTTCGAAGGCGTGCATTGCTAGTGGTTCGTAAGCCTCATATTCCAGTTTCATCACTCGGTGACCGAGGTTGCGCTCACGCACTAGGCCTAGAAACGAGGCGACCGCACCGATGCCCTCGGATTCGCCATTCTTGGTGGCTTCGGAGAGGCAGTGGATCAGCGCATCGAGCTCGAGCCGCTTTGTCGTAACGGCAAGTCGCTGGAAGCTCATCAGCCAAAGTATAGCAGTCGAGAAACTCAGATCGTTCGTCAGAGATTCGTTCGGCTCAGCTGCTGGTACGAGATCGTATAGTCGAAACGTTACTGCTGCCAGAAATGATCGAGTGGGCCGTGCCCGCGTCCCAACGGCAGGCCGTGGCGGATGGCTTCGGCGACGTAGTGTTTGGCGGCTGCGATGGCGTCCGGCGTGGGATGCCCTCGCGCCAGATTGGCTGCCACGGCTGCGGCAAATGTGCATCCTGTGCCGTGAGTTTGCCGGGACGGGAGGCGTGGGCCACGTAGCTCTACATAGTTGTCACCGTCGTACACCAGGTCGACCGCGTCAGCCGTCGGGAGATGTCCACCTTTAATCACGACTGTTCCGGGCCCGAGATCGTGGATTCGCCGAGCCGCTTCTCGGGCCGCATCAAGCGAGTCGATCGAAACCTTGGCCAACACCTCCGCTTCCATGGCGTTCGGCGTTACGACGGTAGCGCGAGGGAGAAGCGTTCGACGCACGGTGTCGACGGCCTCTTTGGCCAGCAATCGGGAACCGCTCTTTGCGACCATTACGGGGTCTACCACAACGTAAGGCGTGGGCAACGACGGCAGCAGTGCCGCGACCGCTTCTACGATGGCAGACGTTGCCAGCATGCCAGTCTTGACGGCATCCACGCCAATGTCATCAGCGATGGCCGTAACCTGCGCAACGATCAGATCCACGGAGAGGTTCTCTGACGCCTCGACACCGAGAGTATTCTGAGCAGTGACGGCCGTGATTGCGCACGTGCCGTAGACACCGTGGGCGGCAAAGGTCTTCAGGTCAGCTTGGATACCGGCGCCGCCACACGAATCACTGCCCGCAATTGTCAGAGCTGTCTTCATCGGCTAAGATCTCCCCATGTTGATTACAGAGAGCCTGCGCGCGACCGGTGTCTCGGCCGTATGCCCACCTCTCGTTACGACTTGGACCAGGTCTGGCGAGTACGGCCGCCTGATCAGGATGGCCGCGATGCTATTTTGTGCCGGGCTGATCGCCGCGACGGCTCAGATAAGCATCCCGCTGCCATTAACGCCAGTGCCCCTGACCCTTCAACCCACGATTGTACTGCTCACCGCGGCCGTATTGGGAGCTCGTTTGGGCGCCACATGCCTCCTGCTGTACCTGGCAGCCGGCGTGGCGGGACTTCCGGTCTTTGCTTGGTCGCCGTGGCTGGCACCCGGTATGGGCCGGCTCCTGGGGCCAACCGGTGGATATCTGCTGGCCTATCCGGTCGCGGCGTACCTGGTTGGCTGGCTTGCCCAGCGCGGGCTGGACCGGCGATATATCACCGCCGTTGGCGCGATGCTGGCAGGGCTCGCGGTCATCTATCTCGGGGGTGTCGCCTGGCTGTTGTTGCTTGGCGCGCCGTCCGGAACCCCGCAGGCGGCGGCCGAACTTGGTGTTTACCCCTTCCTGCTCGCCGACGTCGTCAAGCTCGCTCTTGTCGCGGCTTTTCTACCCAGCCTCAGGCGGTTCACGACGAGTAGCTAAACGCCCCGGCTCGCGTTTCTAGCTTCTCGCACGCACTGTCAAACTTGCTTGTCTCCTGGCCAGGAACCAGGGCCAGAACACTTCGCCAGTATGTCCTATTATAGAAGGGTATGTTGTCCCAGTTGTCCGAGAGCGTCTTCGACTTAATCGTGCAGACGTCGACTAACCTTCCTCCTGACGTTCGCGCCGCCATGTCGCATGCCGTGGGCGCTGAAGCGGTGGGCAACCGGTCTTCCCAGGCACTCGACATTATTGCGCTGAACATCGACCAAGCCTCGGACTGCGAGGGGGCTATCTGCCAAGATACTGGGATGCCGACGTTCGAGATCCAAACGCCCGTCGGCATCAATCAGATCGCGATACGTGAGGAGATCGGGCGGGCCATCGTAGAGGCGACCCGTCAGGGCAAGCTGAGGCCGAATTCGGTCGACTCGATTACGGGTGAGAATTCCGGTGACAATCTCGGGCCGGGCACGCCGATCATTCACTTCAACCAGTGGGAACGCGACGAGATTGAGATCCGTCTGCTACTGAAGGGCGGCGGGTGTGAAAATACGAACGCCCAGTACGCGCTGCCGACAGAGCTAGCCCACCTCGGCCGAGCCGACCGGACACTCGACGGCGTGCGAAAGTGCATTCTGCATGCTGTATGGCAGGCTCAGGGCAAGGGCTGCAGCCCTGGGGCGGTGGGCGTGTGCGTTGGCGGTGACCGAACGTCAGGGTACTCGCACGCTAAGGCACAGTTGTTCAGGCTGCTGACCGACGTTAATCCCGCCCCGCGGCTGGCAGACCTCGAGCGGTCCGTAATGGCCATAGTCAATGACATCGGCATCGGTGCTATGGGTTTTGGGGGAGACGTGTCGCTCATTGGGTGCAAGATCGCCGCGCTTAATCGGCTGCCCGCGAGCTTTTTCGTCTCTATTGCATACGACTGCTGGGCCTTCCGGCGCCTTGGGGTCGTGCTCGACCCGGAATCCGGCGCAATCTGCCGCTGGCTCTATCGTGATCCCGAAGCGCCGGTGACGCGGATGACGGCGGCCGGCAAAGGCGGGTTCACGAAAACTGGACGCGAGATGGTGCTAACGGCGCCGATTGACGAAGCCATGATCCGAAAGCTCCACGTGGGCGACATTGTGTTGGTTTCTGGCCGCGTGTACACGGGGCGCGATGCTGTCCACACTCACCTGATGGAGCACGAGTCACCGGTCAATCTCCGAGACGGTGTCCTGTATCACTGCGGTCCCGTCGTCGTGCGCGAAGGTGAGAGGTGGCGCGTCACAGCCGCTGGGCCGACGACCAGTATCCGCGAGGAGCCATATCAGGCAGAAATTCTCAGGCGCCATGGGATTCGCGTGGTGATTGGGAAAGGCGGCATGGGCGCCAAGACACTCGTGGCGCTCAAGGAGACCGGTGCGGTCTACCTGAACGCGATCGGTGGCGCCGCCCAGTTTTACGCACGCACGATTGAGCGCGTCGATGGCGTGTCCCTCCTTGAGCTCGGCACACCGGAAGCAATGTGGCATTTGCAAGTGCGCGACTTTCCCGCCATCGTAACGATGGACGCTCATGGCGCCAGTCTCCATCGTGACGTCGAAACGGCCTCCGCCGAGCAGCTGGCGGCCATGCGAGCGTGACCCGTCCGTCAGTCGGCCGTAGAAGTGTCTTGACACTCATCGTCAGGTGGCTTGGCTGCCATCTCAGGTAGGGGTGGGCGCACGAGGTTACGTGCCATGGCGTCGACGTCGAGGGCCGTCGTTGCGAGATCCTCAATCGGTAACAGGACGAACGGAATCGGTTCGGTCACTCCGACAACCTTGAGATAGCCGCAGCACGCCTCGCAGGACAGCAACTGTCGTTCCGGCTGATCCGACGATGCCGGATTGTGTAGTACGCCTGGCGAGAGGCAGTAGGGGCAGCACGCTGGCGTCGGGAGATTCCACCCGCCGCCGCAGAACGAGCATCGGAGGGTGACGTCGCCGTGTAGGGACTCTCCGAGCGCCGGCCACGAACCGCAGGCGGGACACGTTCCCAGGCCCCATGCATCGAGCGTCTCGCGGACCGCTGAGTCGACGTCGCCGGTCAACGTCGAGCGCTGGAAGTCTTGAGCGATGGGTCCGACAGTCAGTTCGGCTACGAGCCACAAGAGGTCAGGCGCCAAGTCAAGGTGGACGGCGCCTGCCCGGATGTTGCTTTGGCGGCGGGCCAGCGATGCGTTTAGAAGTGAAGTCGCGTCGAGCCGCTGCTCCCGGACGACATCATGGATATGACGGGCCGCGTCACCGGCGCCGCTGTCCGCTAGGATGGCGCATAGGTCGTGGAAGGCGGGTTCGAGGAGCGACATCGGGAGAGCGACTGGGTGTTCGTGCAGGAGTGCGTGCGAGCCTCGGAGCGTCTTTACGATCGTTGTGGGCTCAAGGTTAGGCGGAGCCCAATCAGAGTCCTCGATTGCAGCGGTCAGACCGGCGATCCGTTGAACCAGGGCTCGTTGCAGTGTGACCGCGTCCGTTAAATCTGGACGGTCGGCTTCGATCTGACGCCACCGTGCGTCGGCGCGCCGGAGTAATACATTTAAGCTGAAAGCTGGCTGATTCATCTGACGTGGTTCGCCACGATCGCATACTGGGAGAAGGCTGATTCCGTCGGAGGCTCGAAGTATGACGCGTCGGTCCAATGACTGACAAGTGTCCCCGGGTCGAGTTCTACTGGTCCTGTGACTCCCGGTGGGCTTGCCGGGCTTCTCGCGGGACGGCTATAATGATCTCCAGTGAGGGGGACTGTGCGCATATGAGTAGCGTCATCAACGTCACACACACTGCAGCAACGAAGATCAATGCGCTCCTTAGCGAGGAGAATAAGCAGCAGGCGGGGCTTCGTGTTTTCGTGCAAGGCGGCGGATGCTCGGGTTTTCAGTACGGGCTTATGATCGAAGAGGGCGAGGGCGACGGGGATTCTGATCGTGTGTTCGAATCGAACGGGATCAAGCTTTTCGTCGATCCGATCAGTATCCGCTACCTCACGGGTGCCGAAGTCGATTTCGTCGACAATCTGCAGGGTGGCGGGTTCACCATCCAGAACCCCAATGCTAAGTCCACCTGCGGCTGCGGTTCGTCGTTCGCCGTTTAAGTGTCGACTGCCGAGCAGTCTTGAACCATGCGTCGATCGGGCGACTCCGGCGGTGCCGTAATGACCGCCGCTTCGTCGTGTCATGGAACAAACAGGCCCCTATCTGGAGTGCCATCGCCCGGTGGGCGGAAATCGGTCGACTAAGCGCGACTTGGTCGTCGACGTATTTCTCCGCCAGGAGGGACACCTCAGCGCGGACGACCTCGTCGAGCTAATCAAGAAGGAAGACCAACGAATCAGCCGGGCTACCGTCTACCGCACACTGCAGTGGATGGTAGATGCTGAAATCGCGCGTAAAGTGGATTTTGGCGAAGGCCGGTTCCGCTTTGAACACTCGTATCGTCATCCGCGGCATTTTCACCTGATCTGCAAGTCCTGCAACCAGTTGTTTGAGTTCCTTAGCTCAGACATCGAGGTGCTGATCGAGGAAGTCACAGCAGCACAGCGGTTCGCTACGAGTCAGAGTGTGTTGCAGATCTACGGCACGTGCGAGGCGTGCAGGACGGGGTGCCAACCGATTGCCGGTACGGTGACGACAGAGCTCGTGTTTGCGCGTGACGCGCTCCGCATTGCGATCGCCACCGAGCGTAGCGGGTTGGCATTCTATTCGAGGGCCGCGAGCATTACCCGTGATAAACGTGGGCGACAGGTGTTTCGACGCTTGGCCGATGAAGAACGGGAGCATTTGTCACGTCTTGAGAAACGCTACAAGGAGGTTTTGGCCCAGGACCCGCAGCTAGAAGATCGGCCACCATTCCTGTTCTTCAAGGGGGCGGCGGACGGTCTGTTCGCGGTCGGTGCTGAAGAGCTGTCACAGGGTGTCGACGCCAAACAGGCGTTCATGATCGGGATTAAGTGCGAGCGTGGCTCGCACCGCTTCTTTAAGCGGTATGGTGAGCGGTTTGAAGACTCGGAAGGTAAGCAGATTTTCTTGGAGTTTGCCGAGGATGAGCGTGAGCATCTTGAGTTACTGATTCGCGAGTACCGCGCATTAACTAGGCGATCGCCGAGTAAACGCGCGTCCGCTCGGCGGTCCCCTCGTCGTGCAAACGCTTGACGCAAGTGCTGTCGGTGCGCGAACCCTTCTTGGAATCTTGACCTAGTAGTCGTGATCGACCTTCATTTACATACGACGGCGTCTGACGGCGCGTACTCACCCGCAGAGCTGATGTCACGTGCATCGGCCGTCGGAGTGCGGACGCTCAGCATCACGGATCACGATACGATGGCCGCTGTCCCGGAAGCGATGGTACTCGCGGACTCCTTAGGCGTGAAACTACTTGCGGGCATCGAAATCACGGCGGTCCGCGACGGACGTGACGTTCACATCCTCGGGTATTTCCTCACAGTTCACCCGCCAGGGCTCGACACGTTTCTTGTCGCCCAGCGTCGCCACCGCAGTGACCGTGTGCGTGCCATGGCCAAGCGACTCGCGGCGCTCGGCATCGCCGTCGAGGTCGATGGACTGCTCGCCGAGCGCGCCGCCGCCGCGCGGTCGCCGGGGCGTCCCCATCTGGCCGCAGCGTTGGTGGCTGCCAAACACGCCACGTCGGTTCGGGATGCTTTCGATCGGTGGCTTGGTGATGGACGCGCTGCTTGGGTGCCACGGCGCGGGTTGTCACCTGAGCAGGTGATCGAAGTGATATCGAGCGCCGGGGGTGTCGCCTCCTTGGCGCATCCTGGCTTGACTGGTGACCGGCGACTCCTCGGCCGACTGGCCGAGGCAGGGCTAGAAGCGGTGGAGGTGTACCATAGCCAGCATGACCAGGCAACCCAGGGTAGACTCCTTAAGCAGGCACGTAGATTGGATTTGGCGGTCACCGGGGGGTCTGACTTTCATGGTGATGCTGATCACCGCGCTGGCCAGTTAGGACGGGTCGGTCTTCCACCAGCCGAATTTCAGGAACTGCACGATCGGATAGCGCGAGCGGCGCGGCGTGTTGAGACTATGCGGCACTGAGCGGTGAGGACGAGAAGGATGAACGGATGGCGGCAGCGCTTCTAACAGCGACCACGCTTTCTATCGTTGGCTTGGCCGTGAGTGTGGTTTTTGGTCACCTGGCGCATGCGCCAGGTGAAGTGCTGCGCCATGTCTCGCTGGCCGTGTTCGTGACGATGATGACACTCCTCTCTCACTCGATGCTGATGTTCTATCTGATCGGCAAGGGCAAGGCGGTTCGCGAAGCCGCCACGGCGGGGGAGTTATCGGGGGATTTCGCCGCCGACATCTCAAACGCGCGAAAACCAGTTTTCTCGCTTGCTATGGTCGCGATTACTCTGACGATCATGGCCGCGGTGATCGGGGCCGGTGTCGATACTGGAGCCCTACCGACTGGATTTCACACACTGCTCGCATATTTCGCCGTGCTGTGTAATGTTGCGACACTCCGCGCCGAGTATGTCGCGTTGGTCACGTGCGCACGGGTTGTCGACAAGGTGAATCGTCTGTTAGGCGTGTGACGCTCTATGAACAGCCAGCTTGACGCTCGCTCGGATCGGACGGAGTAAGTCATTGGATCGAGGAGGACGTTGATGACGCGAGAGCAGTTAGACACGCTGCCGGCATTTCTCAAACCGCCATCGTCAGAGACCACTCATCACCACCTGCGTCCGGTCCTACCGCAGTAGCTCGGCCGAGCCCGGGCGCGCCCGGCTTTGTGCATCCTTCTGGAACCTACTCGACTGTGAAGGAGACCATCGCATTCAAGCCTTCGATGGTTCGATGCTCACCGTCACCAATCTGCAGGCAGACGCGATGCTGGCCGGGTTCGAGCTGCATGTCGATCACCGCCGATGCGTCACCAAAGTGCACCCACGGGGCCGCTTGCGGTATAACCTCGCCCGCTGGGAGACAGTCGGTGTCGATCCCAATGTGATGGTGACCGGCCCCTTGGTTAATTACGGGTGGGTCAGCTACCGGTTCGATTGCGAAGTTTTCTGCCCCGAACATGAAATGTACCGGACTGCTGACTGTGGCGCCTTCTTCCGGTTCGATGAAGGATACGCGAGGCGAGGTGTCCATCGACTCCTCGGCCACTGGTTCTTCAGCTACCGGTTCCGGGTCCGCCTCTTCAGCGCTGCTGCACGCCGTTGCGGTAATTAGCCCGCTCAGTATCAAGGTGGCCGCGACGACGCGGGTCACCTTAAACAACATTTCTTCAAGCTTATTACGATGCATTACCCTTCTCCTTGGTGCCCTGATCGACTAGGGACGGCTGAGTTCGTCGCCGCCCGTACGCGCAGTGCCTACTCGCTTGACACCGCTCAAATCACGAGAAAAGCGCCCTAAGTCAAGCACGCCAGGCCGCTACTATACAACAAACCCGTGCCGAACCAACCGACGTGAGAGATGGCGGAAGCGCCTGGGAGTCGAACCCAGCCCCCCCGCAGAACGGGGAGCGACCGATTTTGAAGACCGGGAGGGCCACCGGGCCCCGTTCGCTTCCACGGACGCCCCGGTGAATTGCGTCCGGTGCACTCGGGTATGAACCACACTCGAAACGCTCGGGGCGG
Organism: Acidobacteria bacterium UBA823; assembly: GCA_002296225.1. Taxonomy (GTDB): domain Bacteria; phylum Acidobacteriota; class Vicinamibacteria; order Vicinamibacterales; family UBA823; genus UBA823. Next base: position 71,314 of record DBHR01000116.1, read on the forward strand.
GGGAGAGCGAAGCGTGTTGGCTTATGCGGGGATTTGACGGCCGTCTAGCTGTCGATGAGTTGCACCTCGCCAGCACGAGGGCCCTTGGCAGACTCTTCCACAGTGAACTCTACACGCTGACCCTCACGGAGCAGCTCGAAGACGGCACTTCGCACCGAACTGCGGTGGAAGAAGTGCTCGATTCCTCCTTCATCGCGAATAAAACCAAAGCCCTTATCGATGAGGAGCCGTGCAATGGTACCGCTTGGCATACCCTTAGTCCTCCGATCGACGAAGCCCCAGGACCCATACCCAGGGATGATGAGACCGTCTGTCGTGGGAGCCAGGGGGCAGGGATGAACGCGGGCCCCCCAATGAGGCTGGAACGCGCGACACCGACAACCTAACCGGGTCCTTCCCTCGGCCGAATCACGGCCTCACTTCCGGCTTCCCCAAAAACCTTGGCAGCCGGATTACGCTTCCACTTGAGCCAAATTTAACCGGGTCCTAGCGCAGCGTAAAGAGCGCCAAGTGTAGGTGGATCTCTCGCAGGAAGTCAAGCTAACGGCAGACTTTACCGGCAGTCTGGGTTTCTCAGCCGTAAAATGTTAATGGTGCCTTATGCCTCGGCTGGAGCCAAAACTATTCCAACCCCGCAAACATTGCTCAACTGGAAGCTGGATCAGTTTTCTGAGCAGCCGGCTTCGGTGGCGGGTAGGTCGTCCAGAAGTGCCGCCCGCATCTTGTGCAAACCCAAAACTGTTGTGGTTTCCACTCCCCGTCGGGGGAGGGTTCGGTCATGTCCATCTGTGCGCCACACCGCTGGCATCTGATCTGGATGGCCACATCAGGCATGGCTGGAGTCTAGCACGACTGCTCACACACATGCCGGGTGTAGCCAAGGACTGCTAGACTGAGAGCGATGGCTGGTTCGAGTTTGCAGGGGCCGGGGCGATGATCCCTGGCGTGATCTTAGCGGCCGGCACATCTTCACGCATGGGTCGCGCCAAGACGCTTCTCCCGACTGGTGTTGATGGTCAAACCTTTCTTTCCCGGCTCGTGGCAACGCTCTGGGCGGGCGGCGTGGACGACGTCGTGGTTGTGACCTCGTCACTGTCTGGGGAGGTTGAGTGTGTTCTTGAGGGGATGTCGCTGAGTTCGCGGCTCGTCAAGAATCCTCATCCTGAACGCGGTCAGTTGTCGTCGTTAATCTCGGCGCTGACTGCCATCGATCGGCCCGGTGTAACGGGCATGCTGGTCGCTCTCGTTGACATTCCATTGGTGAGCCCGGGGACGGTCAGGCGCGTCCTTGAGGTGTTTCGCGCTCGAGGTGGGCCGATCGTACGACCCACCTCCGGTGCCAAGCACGGGCATCCCGTCGTGTTCGGCAGGGCGGTGTTCGACGATTTGCGAAACGCCGATGAAGCGGCCGGAGCAAAGTCGGTCATCCGTGCCAATGAAGCGGTGGTCGTCAACGTTCCCATCGACGATCCCGGTGCATTCACCGACATCGACACCCCCGAAGACTACGCGCGGTTCATCGGTCCGTGGCTATTTGGGGAGCCGACCCGTTGATTGAGCTTGTCTCGGTCGGATAAGATGTAGCTCTTCCTCGCGGGAAATCATGGGCCAGTGGCGCAGTTGGGAGCGCGCGTGAATGGCATTCACGAGGTCACGGGTTCGACCCCCGTCTGGTCCACCACTTTTTCCACGCCGTCGACGATCGACTTCAACAGGCAAGCCCTGGGTTAAGGCTTGTCGCCGCCGGGCCTTCAGTTAGCGGATACCATTTCGCAACTGGCTTAGTATTCCGCAAACATCCGTCTGATTTCCGAGACATCGTTGGTCTTCGTCAAAGCCAGCATGAGCAGAATACGGGCCTTGAGCGGTGCTATATCTTGTGCGGCGATCCGATACGCGGCGCTCAGTTGCTGATTCTCCGACATCTCCTGATCCGTCGTCGGTGCTCGGCGCGGCATGACGCGCCCGCTGCCCGTACGCGTACTGATCACCGTGAAAATGCCTCGTTCGTGTGCGTAAGCCATTGCCAAGCGTTGTGTTCCGCTCGTCGCACCGGCACCGGCCGCGGCGAGTACAATGCCGTGGCTCCCGGCGTCAACGACGGATTCGATTAAGTCACCGGATGCGCCTTGGTACACCATGATTACGTCGACGCGAGGCAGTTTTGACACGCCCGTCAGATCGAATTCGCTCCGGTAGGTATGACGGCGCAAAATATTGCGATAGTAGACGACACCGTCACGGTCAACGGAACCCAAGACGCCGTAGCTCCGTGTTGCGAACGTATGTAAGCGTAGGGAGTCGGTCTTAGTTGCTTCACGGGCCGAATTAATCTCGTCATTAAGCACGACGAGGGTGCCTTTGCCGCGTGACTGCGGTGCAGCCGCCACCCGAAACGCCTGCTGCAGATTCGCTGCGCCCTCATAACCGAGCGTGCTCGGATTCCGCATGGCGCCAACTACGACGACGGGGCGTTCGCTTCGGACCGTCAAGTGGAGAAAATAGGCCGTTTCCTCAAGTGTATCGGTGCCGCTCGTGACAACAACGCCGGCCAATCCTGAATCCTGGGCGAAGACCTCATTTAGCCGCCGGGAGAGCTCCAGCCATTGGTCTAGTGTCAGCTGAGAGCTTGCGACATTGGCGAACTGCTCCGCTTCGACGCGCGCGTATCGTGCTAAATCTGGGATGAGTTCGATAAGTTCATCCGCCGTGAGGCGTCCACCTTCACGATTTGAAATAGTTCCACCGGTGGCGATTAGCCGCACGCGGGGCGGGTCCGCCTCCTGGGCTACTAGGCGTGCGCAGACCGGCGACGCGGCGATTAACGTCAGGATGCAGGCCAAAGCAAGACGCCCCATGGGCTCTCCTTATTGGGGTCCGGTCAGGCAGGCGAGGCTGTTGGACCGCGCCCCTATACTGCCTTCACCGAGCTGCGATGAGCAAGTGCTAACCAGTTGGTTAGCCGTCGCGCCGCATCATCTGGCGTGCCGCCGTAGAAGGGCATCAGGGCTGACGCACCGCCTGGCACGCAAGCCAGTTGGGCGCGCCACGTGGCCGCATCGACCGCGGAGACTTCGATCTTGTACTCACGGCCGTTGATGACTTCTTCGAAGATGTGAACGATCACGGCGATGTCAGAACGTCGATGCTTCAATTAAAGAAATGCGATGAAGCGATTTTATTGATTTGCCGATCCTCGTCAAGAGGAAGAAACGTCGAAAGAGTTGCGTCAAGCCGGAACCGAAGTACATTGTCGAACAACACCTGCCGTCGAGAAAGATAATCAGCAGACCGTTCACAGGACATGCACGTTTCTTCGACAAGTTTTCAACAGCTCTGACGGCGTGAGCGGACAAGCATAAGGTCGTTGACGCTGCGTGCGACTCAGGACACATACCTGTTGCCGACTGGACCGAGTCGGGAGACCGTCACAAAACTGTGACCTACCGTGTCATCCGGTGATGGCATTCTTAGCTTGGATGCAGTTTTCAGGTGAACGCCTAGTGAAGAGCAATCGTTTGCGGCCTAGAGTGGCAACACAGGACGCCGGAATTAGAGCGATCACACCTCGCCGCACCCGTCTTCTTAGAGCTCGGGATCTCCAGTCTTTTCAACGCGCCATCGTTGACGCGGTCACGGCCCAAGGCCACGCGAGACCCGACGAGAGGGTCGTGCTTGTGCCCTCACGAGCCGCTGCGGTGCAGCTCCATCAGACGATGGAGGAACTGATCAATGGCGCCACGCAGTTCCCGGCGCTGCTCACACGCTTCGAGTGGTATGCGTGGCTGCATCGGCGTCTCCCGGCGCTTCCGCCCGCGCTCTCGGACGTTGAGCGAGAGGTAATGCTGAGTGAAGCAGCACGAGACACTGCTGCCGCCGGTGTTTCGCCACCGTTCGTCGTAAGGCCAGGTCTGATTGCTGAGATGCTTGTGTTCTACGATGCACTTCGCCGTCAGCAGCGGACGCTCGTCGATTTCGAGCGCTTAACGGTCGGTGAACTCCAAGTTAGTGCGCCGTTCGATCACGGTGCGGCAAGGGTGCTGGACCAGACGCGCTTCCTGGTCGAGGCCTTCGTTCGGTTTGAGGCGCGCGTGGAGGCTGCAAATCGACTGGACGAGCATCGGCTGCGAGCGCGGCTTCTGGTTGATGTCTGCCGACCGCCATTTCGGCACGTCGTAGTCACCGTAGCCGACCAGATTGTCTCGACCGATGGGCTATGGGTCGCCGACTTCGATCTCCTGACTCGGCTACCGTATCTCGAACAGGTCGACATTGTGACGACCGAGGGATTGCTCGCATGCGGTTTCCTCGAACGGCTACACGAGTTCTTGCCAGGTATTGAGGAGGAGCGGGTAGACGCTTCGCTGAGTCGTCGGCCGAGCCTAGAGGTGCCGGTTGACCAGAAGACACCCTATTTCGTCAACCGCGACCGCGAGGAGGAATTGTGGGCGGTCGCGCGGCGCATGAAGACGGGCCGAGGCGCGGGGGCTTCTCGGGACGCTTTAGCGGACGGTGCTGTCGGGGTGGTATTTCAGCGTCCGCTGCCGTATGTGTACCTCGCCGAGCAGGTCTTCGGCGGCTCGAAGATCTCATTTGAGACGCTTCACGGACTCCCGCTTGCGGCTGAACCTTACGCGGCGTTCGTCGACTTTGTGCTCGACGCGGTGATCTCGGGCTTCGCTAGGAGTGACCTGGTTGCGTTGCTAAGGTCGCCGCACCTGAGCTTCGATGATAGTGATGATAGTGAGGATGAAAATGGGGACGGCGCACTTCCAGTGCGGGCCGTGAGCGTGTTTAACCGCGTTCTGGAGCAGGTTGGGTACATCGGCGGGCGAGATAGCTTAATGCAAATTGCCGACACCTACACCTGGCGTAACCGATCCGATGCCGGTGACTTCCTCCGCTCACTGAATGCGGCCTTGGCAATTATCGGCGCCTTAGCTGCCATCGAGACTGTTTCTACGGTGTCGGAGCAGTGGCAGATTCTCCTCGCCTTTCTCAAGCGGTATAAAGCTTCGGGTGATGGCCAGGCGGTGGAAAGTCATCGACAGGCCAGAGTCCGGGAGGCCGTCTGCCGTGCCATCGTCCAGTTGGAACGAGCGGCCGCGGTGTTTCCCAGCCCTCGGGTACCCTCGATCAATCTAAAAGCCAGCTTCCGTCGCCGGATCGGAACGGAGGTATTCATTCGCGATTCTCGTCAAGGTGGCGTACGCCTCGTCGATACCGCGGCGGCTAGGTATGGGCGGTTTCGAGAGCTACACGTGGTCGGCTTGGTTGATGGCGAGTGGCCTTGTTTACCCCCGCGAAATATTTTTTATCCCAAGACGCTGCTTCGTCAGCTGGGCTGGCCGGTCGATGTCGACTGGATGCGAATCGCCCGAGCGGAGTTCGCCGACTTACTTCGTCTACCGACTGGGCTCGTCAGGCTGTCGACCTTCCAGTTGGAGCACGATGCGGTCACTGCTCCGACGACCCTTCTAGAGGACGTTCCCGAGATCGGGTTGGCGTCGAGTCAGGAGCCTAGACGTCGCGTCCAACGGGCCAGTGTTGCCGAAATGTTGTCCGATGGCCCGATCGTGCTGTCTGCCGTCACGGGCGAGGTAGCACGCTGGCTGGTCACGCGCCACTCCGCATTTGCTGTACCCAGAGCGCCGGGTATCGTTGGCACTCTCGACCCTCGGCCCTATGCCGTGAGCCGTGTGGAGCGATATCTTGATTGTCCGTTCAAGTATTTCTGTGCGTCGGTGCTACGGCTTGGCGAAGAGGACAAGATCGAGCCAACGCTCACGCGGCGCGCACAGGGAGTGCTCCTCCATCAAGTTCTGAGGAAATTCTTTGAGGCCTGGCAGGGTTTAGGCCATCGTGGCTTTGCTCAGGAGGATATCGACACCGCGCTGGGGCTCGCTCGGCAGGTCGTTGATGAGAAATTGGCGGTGTTGCCCCCGCTGGATCGCCAACGCATGCGCAATCGTCTGTTGGGTTCGGCTGCTAGTTCAGGACTGATCGAGCAGTTGGTCCGGATCGAGGTTGAGCGATCGGGGGAAGTCGTTGAGTCGCTGGTCGAGCGGTCACTCGATGGGGAGTTTGAGTTCCGCGATCGAACCAATACCGCGCGCCACGTGAGCTTGCGTGGAGTTGCCGACCGCGTCGACTTGCTCGCTGATGGCTCGCTTCGCCTCATTGACTACAAGCTCGGCAGAGCGCCGAGGGGCCGGCGAGCGATTCAACTTCCAATTTATGCCACGTGTGCCGCCAAGGCTCTCGCAGGCCATCAAGGTCGATCGTGGGTGCCTGGTGAAGCGGCTTATATTGCCTTCGGAGCCTCGAGGCCGTCAGTACCGATTTTCGGACCCGACAACGATCCGACGCCGGTGCTGGCCGAGAGCCAGGCACGATTTCTTGATGCTATCGATGGCATTGAGCGAGGTGAGATGCCGCCTCGCCCGGCCGAGGATCGTCTCTGTGCTTCGTGCGACTTCGCTGCTGTCTGTCGGAAGGGGGCCCTGGCATGACGTCCAAGCCACGCGACCTGCAGCGAGCGGTTTCATCTGGCGGCGAGTCGCCGGATGCGAGGCGGCTGGCGGTAGATCCGACCCACAACCTCGTGCTCGAAGCGTCGGCAGGTACCGGAAAAACGACGGTGCTGGTTGAACGCTATCTCAACCTGCTCCGCGCTGGTGTAGACCCGTCCAACGTGTTGGCCATTACGTTCACCCGGAAGGCCGCGGTGGAGATGCGCGCGCGGATCTTCGATGAACTCCGCGATGCAGCAAAGCGGTCGGAGGAGGCGTTCCGCCATTGGCGTAGGTTGCGTGATCGACCAGGTGACGTTGCTATCACGACGATCGATGCGTTTTGTCTGTCGTTATTGCGTGAGTTTCCACTCGAAGCCGACCTTGATCCAGGCTTTGGGGTGGCGGACGAGACTGAAGTTCCCCGTCTGATGGCTCAGGCATTGGACCGGGTTCAGCGTGTCATCGGTGGCCTTGCCCTGCGCGATGAGGGTGTGTCGTTGCTGCTCACGCTGTTGGACACTACGGATCTTCGCCGAGGGCTAGAGCGGCTATTGCGACATCGCCTCGTTGCCTCTGGGGCGCTGCGACGATTTCTGTCGAAGGGACCTCGAAGCTTGACGTTGGCACAGGCCACGGGGCGTGTCTTGAAACGGTTGCGCGATCTCTTCCAGGGTGAGTCTAACGAGTTCGACGACTTCCTCGCGAGTGGTCCTACTGGCCATCCACGGTTCAAGATGCTGGCAGCGGATCTCCGGCGGCTGCCGTTCCTTGATGAGACGGAACAGTCGGCTGTACGCAGCCTCCTCGACCGTCTCGCCGAGCATTTGCTGACACGCGGCGGCAGGCCTCGCCGCCGGGTCCCTTACACCTCTTCGGAGTATCCATCCGTCGCAGCCCGCGGACGCCATCTGAGGGCCATTCGGCATTTTGGTTCCGCCTTTGCTGATGTTACGGCCGGGTATCGGCGCGACGTGGGTGTGATTATCGCGCGCGGCGTTAGGCGTATATACCGGGTTGCCGAGCGGGAATACCGCCGTACACTGCGGGCACACGCGGTGCTGGATTTCACCGATATTCAGGTACGCGCGCTTCATTTACTTCGGCAGATGGACGAGTTTTCCCAGAGCCGCTATCGCCTCGAGTCGAGATATCACCATATTCTCGTAGACGAGTTCCAGGACACCAGCCGCACACAGTGGGAGCTGGTGTCGTTGCTTGTCCAGTCGTGGGGAGAGGGCCTTGGTATTGTGCAAGATGCGCCCCTACCGCCGTCGATATTTGTGGTGGGGGACCGGAAGCAGTCGATCTACCGATTTCGTGATGCCGACGTTTCGCTCTTCCAAGAAGCTGGAAACTACATTGCGCAGCTGAGGCCTGCCATACCGGTTCGTGCGGCGATCAGCCGGAGTTTCCGAGCTCTTCCGGAGCTGCTGCGCTTCGTCAATGATCTCTGCGGGTTGATCGACAAGCGGCCCGAGCGATCCGATGCGTTTCGATATGAGATGCAAGACCGCTTTCCCCTTGCCGCCGGCAGCGCCGATCCAGATGGCGATGACGCAGTTGTGAGCGAAGATTCCATACGGCTCGGACTGGCACTAGGTGAAACAGAAGCCTCCTGTGCGGGGGCAATTGCGGCCGAGATCGATCGGCTGATGACCGATGCGACCGTGCGAGACCCTCGCACCGGAGCGCGGCGAGCCATTCGGCCTGACGATATTGCGATCTTATTCCGTTCACGGATCAGTCACCGCGAATACGAGCGAGCGCTGTCGGCGCGTGGTCTCCTGGTCTACGTCGACAAAGGCCTCGGGTTTTTCGACGCGGAGGAAATTCAAGATCTCCGGGCACTCATAAGGTTTTTGGCTGACCCTTCATCGGATCTCTGGGCGGCTGCGTTCTTGCGATCGGGTATTGCGGGGCTATCCGACGAAGCAGTGCGGGCGATGGCACCCAACTTAGCGAGTGTGCTTACCAGCATCAACGAACCCGTTAACGCTGATCTAATTTCGACAGAAGAACGCGAGCGTTTCGAGTTAGTTCGTATCGGGATATCCCGATGGCTCAAACTCGTCGATTGGATTCCACCAGCCGAACTCATTGACCGCGTGCTCAATGAGTCTGCCTACCTATTTGAAACGCGCGGTGCTAGGGCAAGCCAGGCTAGGGAAAACGTCAAGAAGATGCGCGGACTGCTCCGGCGGATCCAAAACCGCGGATACGTTACGCTGTCGCGAATTGCTGATCACATTGACCAACTCTCAGTTGGCGGCGAATCCAACGCGGTCATTGACGCTGCGGGTGCGGTACACCTGATGACGATTCATGCCGCGAAGGGTCTCGAGTTCCCAATCGTTTTTGTCGTTGGGCTATCCCGTGGAGTGGGCGGCACGCCACCCCCCATCCAGGTCATACCCGATCGTGGAGATGGAATGCCGCTCGTCACCATCTGGGGCGCTCGCCTAGAAGTTGAAAACGATGAGCGGGCGCGTGACGTAGAGGAGACCAAACGTCTCCTCTACGTCGCGATCACAAGAGCGCGCGACGCACTGTATCTCGGTTTTGTGCGGCGGGATGGCCGGGTGTTACCTGGTCGCAACAGTCTAGCGAAAATCCTGCCTAAATCGCTTATCGGGCGCGTCGAGGCGATTTCTGGAACGCCTCGTTGGGTCGATTGGTCACCAGACGGACGGACGGGGGCACCGCATCGCTTCCGGATCTGCGAGCGCGTTGAGTCGTTACGGTCGGTTCCGGTTGGTCGTGTGACCCCGCCGATCGGGCCGCCAACGCCTGACGACGATTTCTCGCCGTGGCCTAACTAACCCCTTATGGCCGTTATTGCGGACGCTTCATTGGTATGTCTGATCAACGGGCGCGGGAGCGCAGACGTTGTTCCGCCCACTGGCGCGCCCGCGCCTCGGCCTCTTCCTGTGTTTGGCCGACCAACACCACTGAATCTTCTGGCGCATCCTGACCGTGAAGGACCACCCAGGCGATCCAGTGTGCGCCCTTCACTTCGCTGCGCACGTCGAAATCCTCGGACATTGAATCGGGCATAGGCGTCGCTTCCCCTCGGGTGGCTTTCAAGTCTAACCGATCACGGTTCATGGTCCCATTCAGGACGCGGGCGGAAAAGATTGCCGTTGCGTCTCAATAAGGCATTCCCTAGACTTGAAAGGGTTTAGGGATTGTGATGTTGTGTGCTAAGGAGATGTGAATGACGTTGAGTTGTTCCAATTGTGGGAATGAGAAGAGCTTTTTGGTGAAAACCTTTCGTATGCACGTGGTGCATCTTGAGGATTCGCGCCTCGAGGTATCAGAAGAGAGTCAGCCGGCTGTGCTTGAGGTGCTCTGCGACGAATGCGAAACCGAACTGAACATGGCCGATTTTGAAGAACCGCTTCGACGCGAGGTGCTGTTGACCGTTGGCTCTCGGTAGCCGAAATTTTGACGGCTGGAACACCGCTCACCGAGTCTTAGCCTTCTGCTGTGTTGTTCATTTCTAAAAAATAGTCGAACTGGGGGCGGGTCTGCTCACGTGATCGTTGTTGAAAAATTCGTTCCGTGCTGGAAGTGTGGTTGATTTGTTTGCGTTCGATGAGTTGCAGTATTTTTATGCATTGCACATTGGCTGGACGCGGTGGCCTCGTTCTTGGCATGGTCAATTCATGACCCTGTCGTCGTGTCGTTGCCTTGACAAGGACGAAGGGCACTTCTATCGTTAGCACACATGCGGGAGTACTCATGGGTCGTTGGCGTTTTGCGTGGTGCTCAGGCAAACGACTTGCGCCGGGTGCATCAAGAGATCGCGTGCCGGGGTCGTACGGTCGTGACCCGGCGTGACCGCATGGCCGATCGTGTTTGCGAAGTATTGCGCGCGTATGAAGTAAACGATGGGATGCCAGCCGCTTGTTTCCAGGCGAGCAATATTGCGGGAATGCCGGCACGGTTCAGCCCGCAGCAGAATGACGTGGCAATTGACTTCCCGTCGGTGTCCGAACTGGTCGAGCGGGGCGGTGTGGGGTTGATGGAGGACGAGGCCCCGTGTGTCATGGAGGTGGGACTGTGTTGGCGTGAGGCGTTCCGGGGCGCTAACGTGGCTCTGGAAGTCCCGGTGCACTGTACGTGCCTGGCCTGCGGCGGGCGAGGGGAGATGTGGAACGACACTTGTTCAATGTGTCGCGGTGTGGGTACGGAGCCACAGCAGCATCTCGTACGATTGTCGATTCCCCCAGGGGTTCGACCCAACGCGCGCTTCAGGTTCGTTGTTAATCCTCCTTATGCGCCTGAGACCTCCGTCGAAGTTCGCATCACGATCCAGTAGCCAGCCATCCCGACATCACACGCGGTGTGCTGCCGCGTGTTGTCTGTTGAAGGACGGACTCAATAGGCTACGAACCGGCGCGCGGATTGTGTGCAAGTGATCCGAGTGAAGTGAGACCGCGCATTCTGGCGGCGATGTTGTGAGTAGGGTGCAAAGGATGACAATTTCTCAAGGCGGAATTAACGAGTCGGCAGTGCTTGATGCCCTCAAGGTTATTCAGGATCCCGACTTGCATCGAGATATCGTAAGTCTCGGATTCGTCAAACAGGTCAGCATCGATGGAGAGATGGTCTCTGTTGTGATCGAACTCACCACACCAGCCTGCCCCGTCAAGGATCAGATGCGTGAACAGGCCGAAACGGTGCTGCGCCAACTACCCGGTGTCGAGAAGGTGTACGTCGAGATGACGGCCAATGTGCGGTCCGCATCGTCGCCTGATGAAGGACGAGCGGCGATTCCTGGCGTCAAGAACATCATTGCGGTCGGTGCGGGTAAGGGCGGAGTTGGCAAAACCACCGTATCTGTCAATTTGGCGTGTGCTCTGGCCCAACATGGGAGCCGAGTCGGACTGCTCGATGGGGACATTTATGGTCCGAACATACCGATTATGCTCGGCGTGCAGACGCAGTTGGAAACGGATGGCAAGAAAATCGTGCCGGCTGAGCGTTATGGCATTCGCGTCGTTTCGATTGGCTTTCTGACGCAGGACGAGGCGCCGGTCATCTGGCGTGGGCCGATGCTGCACGGTGTGATCCAGCAGTTCTTTCGCGAGGTCAACTGGGGCGACCTCGACTATCTCATCATCGACATGCCTCCCGGGACTGGCGATGTGGCGCTGAGCCTGAGCCAAACCGTGCCGGTATCGGGGGCGGTCGCAGTTACCACGCCGCAAACGGTCTCGCTGGCCGACACGCGGCGCGCTATTCGCATGTACCAGAAACTCAACATTCCGGTGCTTGGCCTCTTGGAGAACATGAGCCATTTCGTCTGTCCAGACTGCAATCACGAGAGTGACATATTTGGTAAAGGTGGCGGCGAGTTGCTAGCCGAGCAGATGAAGGTGCCTTACCTGGGACAGATTCCGCTATACGAGCCGATCCGTGTTGGTGGTGACCAGGGCACTCCGATCGTCATGACTGAGCCAGAATCCCCGGCGGGGCAGGCTTTGATCGATTCGGCCGCGCGGCTGGCCGCGCAGGTCTCGATCGCCAGTTACGAGACAACGGTTGGAGCACCTGAGGAAGTTGCCTTACCGTGATGTACTGGTGAACCAGGGTGATGTCTCGTTCGTCGCTTTTCCAGCGATTTATTTCGAGAGGCGCGTCAAGCGCCATCTGTTCAAACAGCTGAAGGGTACTACACGGGTCGAATGGTTGTTTCGACGCGTCGCGCGACTGTGAGTAGCTCGATAGTCTGGTTTATGTGACCGACGAGCTGAAGACCGCACGGAAGATCGTCTGGGGTGTTTCCGCATGGAACCGAGATCGCCGGATGGCCGGTGAGGTTGAACGCTTGGGTGAGACGTAAGGTCACACTGCGGACCGAGTCGTTCAGTCCGCCGACGGCAATCGACTCAATACCAAATGGCGGCGGTGGAATGGCGAGGGTGGGAAGGACGAGAGCGGCGCAATTAGTCATCGCCGCCGTTATCTCACGCCGTAGAACTTCGCGGCCGCGCTGAGCTCGCAGGTAGTCTTCGGCAAGCACGTATCGTCCCATTTCCAGGCGTAAACGGACCCCGGGCGTATATTCCTCAGGTCGAGAATCTAGCGTTCGGGAGTGATACGTCATTGCTTCCGGCAGGACGATGTGCAGATAGACGGATGCGATTTCGCTTGCATGGGGCACGTCGACGTCGGTGGTTGTCACGCCGGCATCACTCAGCAGACCGAGCGCATCGTTAAATCGACCGCGAACGTTCGGGTCGATGTGATCTAGGAAGTACCTCCGCGGCACACCGAGGCGGAGCGCTCCGCGGGGATTGGTCTCAGGTGGAATTCTCGGCTCTTGACCTCCCATCGCCTGGTAGAGGAGCCAGGCGTCTACCACGCTTCGCGCCAAAGGTCCGACGTGGTCGAGCGAACGGCTTAGCGGGATGACGCCGTCGCACGGTAGTTCACCGAACCCGGGTTTGAGGCCGACGGTTCCGCATGCGGCCGAGGGGATGCGTATCGATCCTCCGGTGTCTGTTCCGACCGACCCATAGGACATGCCAGTTGCGACGGCTACCGCCGAGCCACCGCTGGAGCCGCCTGGTGACCGTGAGGTGTCATGCGGATTGCGCGTGGGTCCGAAGGCCGAATCCTCTCCCGTTGTGCCGAACGCGAACTCGTGTAAATTACATTTACCGAGCACGATCGCGCCTGCAGCCCTGAGGTTGGCCACGATGGGCGCATCCCTGGCAGCTGGTGTCTTTGGCCGGATTTTCGATGCTGCTGTCGTCGGTAATCCCTTGACGTCGATCAGGTCTTTAACCGATATCGGGATCCCGTGCAGCGGGCCGCGGTACCGGCCGGCTGCAATTTCGTCGTCAGTGCGGCTTGCGACGGCCCTCGCGCCGTCCTCGTCCACAGCGATGAAGGCGTTGAGGTCAGGGTTGCGTCGAGCGATTCGTTCAAGGCACGCGTCGGTCAGCTCTCGTGCCGAGATTTCCCCAGACTCGAGTTGGGGCGCCAGGTCGGTGATCATGCGGAGGCAAAGAGCGGGCGTCACTTCGGATCCTTCGCCGCAGTAGCGTCCTGCCTGTCTGTTCTCTCCGCCGACTCGTTCCAGTCGGCCTGCCGGAGCGTCTGTGTCGCTCGTACGAGTCCGCCTAGCAACGGAGCCAGCTCTGATAAACCTCTAAGCTGCGCGTCCTTTATCACCGCTTGGGCCCACGCGTCGATGTGCATCTGCCTGCCTTTGCAGTCTGGGTCAATTGCGCCGAGTATACATTCCACGTTAGAGCATCGCGTCGTCCCAGAACAGTCGGTTGTTGTCGAACCGGGTGATACTCAGCGGCGTTAGATCGAAAGTCTCGCACCGATTCAATCGGATGAACTCGGAGAGGGCCTTTCCGGTGGCCGGCGCCATCATGAGCCCATGGCCGCTGAAGCCGTTGGCCAGCAGGAATCCAGGACAGCTGGGCACTGGGCCGAGCACTGGGTTGTGGTCTGGGGTCATCTCATACAGACCACTCCACCCCTCCACGTGGGTATAGGCACTATGTTGGGGGAGGCGACGGCGGACCGGCGGGAAAAACTCTTGCTCCCAGCGTGACATGTCGCACGCGAAATTTTCACCGGGGGGCTCGTCGAGCTTTGTGCAGGCGACGATGATTCGACCTTGTTCGTTAGTGTCTTCGGTATTCTCTTGCCGCCAGTGTACGCCAGACGGATCGACGATCATCGGATGCTGTTTTGGAGCGGGGGTTCGCAGGAATGCACGGAAGAGTTGCTGTCGGACCGGTTGCACCGGAATCAGGACGCCTGCGAGTTTGGCGATCCGAGCGGCGTACGGCCCTCCAGCGTTGACGACAACGGCTGCATTGACCCGGTCCATTCCGTCGACCTCGACTCCGGTGATGCGGTTGCCGTTGCGGTGGATCGCCGTGACTGCTCCCGTCACGAATTCAGCGCCGGCGGCCTCGGCGCCCCGACGAAACCCAGCAAGTAGAGCTTTTGGGTTCGCATACCCATCGTTTGGACCCAGCACCCCGAATTCGAGGTCATCGACGACCAGGCCCGGCACTACACGTTCTAAGTCAGCGACCGAGAGTCGCGAGACGCTCACACCCAGTGTGCGTTGCTTCGTTATGCGGGTTTCGAAGCGTTCGCGATTACCCGAGTCAACCAAGAAGAGGTAGCCTCGCCGGCGAAACGCTGCTGCAGCCGAACCCTTTAGGCCGAATCGATGATCGAAATCGGAGTAAAAAGCGATGCTGAATTGTGCGAGCCGTACGTTGAGCGCAGAGGAAAATTGCTGCCGGATGCCGCCCATCGCCAAGCTCGACGATGCCCGGGCGTAGGTTGGGTCACGCTCAATGACGACGACGCGGCCAGAAAAGCCGTCTTCCAGAAGATGGTAGGCGATACTGGATCCGACGACGCCGCCACCGATGATGATGACGTCCGCGACCATCGTTAGGTTTGATTCGCGTCGCTAGGACCGTCGGCGGGTGCGATTCACGGCCCGGGACGGCGTTATGAGCTCTCGGATACGGGCCATCGGCTTCTTGTCGGTTGCACGGGGCGCAGGTGCGACGGTGATTTTCTGGCCCGCCTCAATGTATGCCTTTAGCGACCGGAGCGACGTTACCCAGCCCGGTCCGATAACGTTGTAGTAGCGGTCCCAGCGTTCGCCCGCGCCACGGCCGCTCTGGTAAACCCGCACTCTCGTAGCGGGTCCCTCAATCTTAGAGGTAACTTGGAGCGCCATCGGCCCAAGGGGCGGGCCCTCGGGGGGCAGCCAGAACGCATTCGCGACGAAGAACTCTCGAGCAGGCCGATGCTCCATCACTGTGCCGTGGAAAGTGCCTCCCAAGGGACCGAGGATTTCGTCACGAAATGGTGTCGGCGCCCACTCCACCGCGTAGACACCGAGTGGTTGCGGCACGGTAACGGATCCGGTTGCGAGCCACCAAGCTGACAGCGCGACCGGGTCGAAGAAGGCGGCCAGAACATGTTCTGGGGCCGCCGTAATCAGTTCTTCGTGCGCCGTCGAAAAATCGTCAGGAGTCGGCATCGGCTGCTACGGCGTCCTTTTCGAGTCCCTACGGGTGTCCGGCTGTGACTTCACGCCGCTTGGTGTTTCGCGCGTCGTCGACCATCTGTCGTACTTCGTCCATCAAGGTCGGCACGTGGTAAGGCACGCCGTCCTTGATCGTCCATTCGATCCCACCGCCGTGGGTGTTGTGGCCGGCCACATTTACGCTCGTGCCGTACGGATTCAATAGGCGGAGGTTCTGAAGAGGATTCCCGTTCACGACGAGCAGATCGGCGAGGTAGCCAACACGAACCCGTCCGAGTCTATCCGCCAGTCCAAGCATCTTCGCGCCGTTGACCGTCGCATGCTTCAGTACCTCCAGCGGGTGAAAACCGGCCTCCTCGTGTAGTTCCAACTCTCGGATCAGCCCGAAGCCGTAGAGCGAATAGATGTAGCCGGCGTCGTCTCCCGTCGTGATTAGGCCTCCGTGTCGCCCGAAATGCTTGAGGACTTCCATCCAGATCCGGTAGTTGCGTCGCCACGCGGCTTCGTTGGACGAAGTCCAACCCGAGAAGTAGGAGCCATGGTGATCGGGGTTCGGCTTCCAGAACTCCTCCATGGACGGATGCAGATAGTCGCGATACCAGGGAAGATTCTGAGCGCGCACCACGTCACGGTTCGCTTCGTAGATCGAAAGCGTCGGACTCCAGCCAACGTTGTGCGCAATCATTGACTTCATGACCGCACGCAGCGCATCCGGATCGGCCTGTGCGAACAACTCGCCCGCGTGAGCGAACCGATGCGTCTCATCGCTATAGTTCATGTCGGCCGGGAAATTCTGCCCGGCGTCGATCGCAACGTCTCCGATGCCGTAGAAATGCTCGATCGAATCGACGCCCAACTCAACGTAATCGGCGGCAGTCGTCTCCTCCACGCCGATATGCGCGGCTGTCCGCAGGCCCTGTATCTGTGCTTCGTCGAGGAGCGCCTCCAACTGATCGCGATCAAGCCCCCCGATTTTTAAACCGTCGGCACCATCCAATTTGGCTTGGCGGACGCCAAGGCGTATCTCCTGGGGCGTTCGGTGCGGACCTAGGTTGGGACGGGGATAGACTAGGATTCGCGGTGACACGATCGCACGTGTTTCACTTTCCGCTTGCCAGCGCTTCGACTTACGGAAGTTTCCGCCTACCTCACGGACAGTCGTCACGCCGGCCGCGAGGTACAAGTTGCGTTCATACTGAATCGGCTGGGCAATCGATGGCACGCGCCATTCGTGCCAATGCATATGAGTGTTGACGATCCCGGGCATGACGTACTTCCCGGTCGCGTCGATCACAGCGTCAGGGATACGGGCGCTGCCGGTCGTCCAGTCCCCAACGCGCGTGATGAGGCCATCCTCGACGACGATGTCTACCGGACCAAATGGTGGGCGCCCGTTGCCGTAAATCACCATGGCGTTGGTGATCACCAGTTGTTCGGAAGCTTGGCCGTGGACGGGTTCGCCTACGGAGGTTTGTGGGGTCGTCGCCGCCACGCTCGTTCCGACCACGGCCGCGGCGAACAGTTGTCCTACTGCCACGAGGCAGCGGACAGGACGGGATTGACACGAATCGGGAGTGCTCGCCATTATGCCTAAACTCGGTGGACTTGCCCCGCTACGGAACATTGCCCGAAGCGCAAGGGTAGAATCGTACCGTCTGGGATGGCCTGAGTCAAAACCTCATAAACGGTGTAGTAAGCGGCTGCGTGCTGTGGTTTCAGAACTCGGTGTCCAGACCCTACAGGAAACCACAAATTGTCCCTGTTCCCTAGCGCGCTCAATACAGTAGATATCGTTCGCGGAGTTCGAGAAAATCGTCCAAATCCTTCGCGTGGGCGTCCGCCGCTGACCCGCCCGCGTCGAGGCTTGTTCGAAGCCGGTCCGAACCCCAGAGTAGGTCGATCGGCATCCGGTCGTGCTCGTATTCGTAAGGTGGTTGTTTCCACTCGAACCGACCGGGGTCCGCGTTCCGGCAGGCCTCTAGGATTGCCAGCGCGGTGCGGACGGCACGGTATTGCTTTCGGTCAAGGACGTGGATCTCGCAGCCGCCACAGGCAGTACCGGAGTATTTCTGAAATGTCGGTTCGAAGCCTACCGGACGGAACCGAACGCCGGGAAGCCCGATGTCGTTCAAGTGCGCGGCCAGGCGCTCTCCATCCAGCCACGGGGCACCGAACACTTCGAACGGACGGGTGGTGCCGCGTCCCTCGGAGAGATTGGTTCCCTCAAGCAGTACCATCCCGGGATAGACGATGAGACTTTCGAGTGACGGAAGGTTCGGCGAAGGCAATACCCAAGGTAGCTCAGTGTCGTCGAAATACATCACCCGACTCCACCCGGTCATCGGCACTATCTCCAGCTCGGCACCGATACCGAACTCTCGGTTAAAGAGCTTGGCAAGCTCGCCGATTGTCAGGCCGTGTCGGAGTGGAATCGGGAATTGTCCGACGAACGAGGTCCACGCGGGTTCGAGCACCGGGCCCTCAACCGCAACACCGCCTATCGGGTTCGGTCGATCCGTGACCATGACTGGAACCCCGTGTTCGCGGCACGCGCGGAGACAATTAGCCATTGTGTAAGCGTAGGTGTAAACCCGTGTGCCGACGTCTGGGAGGTCGATGACTAGTCTATCGACTCCTTTGAGCATCTCAGCGGTTGGCGTCCGTGTCTCGCTATACAGGGAATAGACGGGCACCGCGTGGGCAAGGTCGTGCCCGTGGGGTGTTTCGACCATATTGTCCTGCCGGTCCGATCTGATCCCGTGTTGCGGGCCAAAGAGCGCGGTCAGTCGTGCGCCGGCATCAGTAAGAACTTCTGCTGCGTGTTGAAGATGCCGGTTGACGGAAGCTTGGTTACAGACGAGACCGATGCGCTGACCGGACAGCTGCCCAGAAGACCCGAGTGAATCCAAGCCGAGCACGACAGGCACACCTGCATTATACGGGTCGGTGCCAAGGGGCCAAACGATGGGATTAGACTAGAAATTCTTGCGTGGGTCACTTCCTGAGCACCGACAGGAGCCGTAAAGCGGACCACTGCACACCTTGCCAAAAACTGGAGTACGATCACGGGGTGAATCAGCCATGGGCGGAATTTCAGGACCAGCGATGCTGAACGCCCGGACGGTGCCCGCTTGTCCTCCCGTTCGGAGGTCAGAGCTCACAAGCCGTCGATGCAGAGGCGGTGAGCGGCTTCGTCGCAGCCTTGAGCCGTGTAGGCCGGGGCCATTTTGAGATTCAAGTCCAGAGCCTGCAATGATTAAGAACACAGATATTGGTCCAGTCATTCTGGCGACCGACCTGTTCTTCTGTGCCTGCGGAGGAGTTTGATGACGCGGATCGCGTGGGTGCTTGTGGTGCTCGCACTGTCACTCGCGCTTGGCGTGGCAGTGATACGTTCTGTGCAGGCGCCACTGTTCTTAGCGAGCGGCGTCAAGGAAATCATCGGAGAAGGTCGGCGCGATCTGCCTCCTGGGGTAGTCGGTCGGGAAGCCAGTGATGCGCTCGTCCTGGCCTTGGCAGTTCTCGACGAGAACGAGGATGGTTCACCGAAGCCGCTCCCGGCTCGCCTGGGAATTCTCACGCGCCACGTGAACGGGTGGAGCCATCGCGTCCTTGAAGACCCCGACAGCAACGTGTTTCACAAGGCAATGGCCTACCGCGCCGGCAACGGGACAGAGGGTCTCCTAACCCTCGGTGGGACGAAGGCGGCCGTGAAGCTTTGGAAGGTAGACGGGACAAGCGACACACTGTGGGAAGCTGATTTTGGCGGGACGTTCAGCCGGATGCGAGACGCCGAGGTCGGTGACATATACGGCGACGGCTCCGCTGCCATAGTAGTGGCGACGCACGATCAGGGGGTCGTGGCGGTACTTCGGCCCGATGGCTCAGGTGGCTTTTCGATCGATGAGCTCGATCGGGAACCGAATACAGTGGTTCACGAGATCGAGCTCGGCGATTTAGACGGCGACGGGTTGCTTGAGATCTATGCAACTTCCACGGCTCCGAACGCGGTGGATGGTACGCCTCAGCCAGGCAGAGTGGTGCGCTACACGCCAGCCGCAGGGGAGGGCCGCGTGGAAGTGGCTGAACTCGGTTCGCGTCACGCGAAGGAGATTCTAGTAGAGGATGTCGATGGCGATGGACGCGACGAGCTCTACGTGTCTGTCGAGGCAGTTTCAGGCGGCCAAGTCGAGATCCGCCGCTATGATTCCAATACCCCCCGAACGACGCGAAACATTGTTGCTACGCTGAACGATCGTCTGTGTCGCTTTCTTACCGTGGGCGACGTTGATGGCGATGGGGCGTTGGAGCTAGTTGCCGCGACCTACAGGGCTGGTCTCTGGTTATTGAGTCCTGGCGAGGACACCTGGGAGACGGAACTGATCGACGCCGAATCATCGGGCTTTGAGCACGCGGCCATTTTGCACGACCTAGATGACGACGGCCGAGATGAGCTTTACGTGGCGAGTGATGACCAGGCCCAGGTGCGGAGTTATGTGAGGACCGACCAAGGATGGCAACGCAGCGTTCTTCTGGAGTATTCGGACGGACTTGGACGTTTTACCTGGAGCATCATGCTAGTACCGTCCACGTTGCTGCCGGTCGGGTCCTGAGTCTGGCCGGGTTCTGGGGAGCGAACATTTCACCTATGGCGAGGCACGAAAACCCCGAGGGAATGAAGATGGAACGGAGAGACGTTAGGGGCGCGAGAAAACTGCGCGGGATCATCGTGACCGTTATGACTGCGGTGTACCTAATCGGTTGCGGAGGCCAGCCAGGACCTGAGAGGAGTGCGGACCGCGACCCGGACACTTCCGCGGGCGGGGAAGCCAGCGAATCACGCGGTGTTCGGGTGAACACGCCTCAGGCGTCGCTTGGATATGTGTACTTCGCGCCGCTCCTGTCGGACACGACCTATCTCATCGATACCGACGGTCAAGTTGTGCACACGTGGAAGAGCGATTACGCGCCGTCCGGTGGGGTGTACCTCTTGGACAATGGTCATCTGATCCGTGGCGCACGCGAACCTGAGGTACCGACGTTCAGTGGAGGTGGACTGGGTGGTCGCATCCAGGAATTCACCTGGGATGGTGAGGTGGTGTCGAACTTCACCCTTGCCAACGAAGATCGTCTTTTGCACCACGACGTAGCGATGCTCCCCAACGGCAACATATTGGCCATTGCTTGGGAGCGCAAGGGCGTCGAGGAAGTACGGCGGGCTGGCCGACGGCCGGAGCTAACTCCC
>DBHR01000012.1 GCA_002296225.1 Acidobacteria bacterium UBA823
ACCTGGCAATACGACCTCATGGTCCTCGCCATCCTGGCGTTCGTCTGGTTGACGCCACCCACTTGGCTTGGCGACCCAATGGCAAAAGGCCAGGGCCTCATCGGCTTGCTGTTAACTCTCGTCAACTAGCCACGACTCCGAACATCGCCTTACCGCCGAACCTCAAACATCATCGCGCTCGTCCTGCCGACCGAGGTCCAAGCTCTTTCCACTGAAGCGCAGGTCGTCCGAGGCAATCTTGTCGCGAAGCAACCGCCGGGCCTCACCGTAGTGCTGCTTTGGCACAACTAGACGCCTAGCTAGACGCTCCATCCGGTTGACGACCAAGGTGATTTCGTTGTTTTCACGCCAAGTCAACCCACCGATCTCCGAATACAGCACGAAACCACTCTCGGCCCAAATTCCATTCTCGTAGAACCCACGGGCAATCCGAAGGCTGAGCGGGACAGCGCAGGAATAGTAGAGAAACATCATCCCCTCCCCGAACGTCTGGGTCGGCAGCCGCTCCTGAATGACAAGTTTGAAGAGGATGAGGAGTGCGAACACGACGCCAAGCACCAATATAAGACCGTAGTACGGCGGACGTGGACCCTGCCAGGTGAGAACAGCAGCAGAGCGGAGGCCGCTAAACTTGACGAACAACCAAGCGACCCGAAGATTCGCGACGAAAAACCCTACCCCAAGCATCAGGAGCAGCGCCGGAAGAATCGCAGACAACGACATCACAAGCCGGCACGAAAATGGCGCTCAACACCTAGACGCGCGACTGATATTCGCCGGTCTCAGTATTCACACGAATTGTGTCGCCGACGTTAATGAACGGCGGCACCTGAACGACTAGACCCGTCTCGAGCGTTGCCGGCTTGATTTGCGCACTAGCCGTCGCGCCCTTGATCGAAGGCGGCGTGTCCCCCACCCTCAGTTCGACAGTCTGCGGCAAATCGATGCCTACCGGCTCGTCACCATAGAACTGCACGCGAATCAGGGTGTCCGGAATCAGATAGCGGGTGGCATTACCGAGCACATCGCTCGACATGTGAGTCTGCTCGAAGCTCGCCGTGTCCATAAAGTGGTGGGAATCGCCGTCCGCGTAAAGATACTGCATCTCGCGCTCGTCAATTATGGCACGCTCGACGGTATCCTCGGACCGGAACTTGTGATCGGCCAACGTGCCGGAGCGAATATTCAGCATCCGGGACTGCACGAATCCTCGTTTATTCCCTGGAGTTAGGTGGTTGAAATCGAGGAGGCGAAACAACCCATCCCCTAGTTTAATCAGCATCCCCTTGCGGAGTCGCGTGGCTTGAATCGAACTCATCGTGTTTCCCTACTGGTAAACATTTTCCTCGCCCCGCGCAGTCGTCGATTGTAGCATGGTCCTGTCGGCCTACGGTTAGCATCGGTGCCGCGCCGGAAGTGTCGTGTTCTGACGGAAGCTGGCACGGCACCCCGAAGTATCGCTACTCCAACTCGTCGAGGCATAAGCATGAGACGCACCCTGTTGCTCGCGCTGCTCTTTCTGTCCGGTGTCGTCGCTGGTCTCGTGCTCACCGGTCGGTTCCAGGTCGCTAAGGAATCTTCGGCGCGTCAGGCACCGGAGTCGATCCAACCTGAAATGGCGACGCTCACACCGGTAAACTTGCCAGACTTCAGCGACGTCGCCTTAGCACGAGTGCCAAGTGTCATCAATATCTCTTCACTACGTCTCGAACAGCGTTCGGTATCACCGTTCTTTAGCGACCCATTCTTTAACCACTTCTTCGGCAACGACCCGAATCTGTTCGGTCAGCGCCAACGAACGAGCCTCGGCTCTGGTGTCATCGTATCAAGTGATGGCTTCATCCTGACGAATAACCATGTGGTAGGGAGCACCGACGCCGAGGTCACTGTAACCCTGCCGGACAATCGAGAGTTCCAAGCGACCATAGTCGGCGTAGATCCGTGGACCGATATCGCCCTGCTGAAAATCGACGCCGCTGGGCTGCCGGTCGCACCATGGGGCGATTCGTCCACGATCCGCGTGGCCGAGTGGGTACTCGCCATCGGCAACCCGTTTCAACTCAACCAGACAGTGACACTCGGAATCGTGAGTGCCGTCAGGCGTGCGAACCTCGGGATTACGACCTACGAAGATTTTATCCAGACCGATGCGGCCATCAACGAGGGTAACTCGGGCGGCGCCTTGATCAATAGCCGCGGCGAACTCATCGGGATTAACACCGCCATCTTCACGCAAAGCGGGGGCGACCAGGGAGTCGGCTTCGCGGTGCCAAGTAACTTAGCGCGGCGCGTCATGAGGGATCTCATCGAGTACGGCGAGGTGCAACGCGGCTCGATCGGCTACATCGAAATCGTAACTTTAACCACCCGAGACGCCGAGCAACTCGACGTGCCCAGTGGTCAAGGTGCGCTGGTCTCGCGAATGCGGCGCGATACACCGGCCTACGACGCGGGCATCCGACCAGGTGATGTCATCGTTGCGTTCAATGGCGGGCCGGTGGAGGATGCGTCACACCTACTGCGGCTACTCGCCGATGCGCCGATCGGTGAGACCGTGGTGATGACGGGAATCCGGGCCGGTCGAGAAACCACTTTCAAGATAGAGGTAGTGGCAAGGCGAACCCCCTAGCTCAGATCCGCTCGGTGGCGTAGGCATTCGACCGTCCGCTCGCGAGGACATCACGAAGATACCTTCCAGTGTGGGATTCTTCGACCTGGGCCACCTGCTCAGGCGTGCCGGTCGCCACGAGCCGCCCGCCGTCCTGCCCACCTTCCGGCCCAAGGTCGATGATCCAGTCGGCCGTCTTAATGACATCAAGATTATGCTCGATCACCAGTAGCGTGTGACCGGCATCCAGAAGCTTCTTGAACGCCCCGAGCAGCTTGGCGATGTCATCAAAGTGCAGCCCGGTCGTGGGTTCATCTAAAATGAACAGCGTCCGATCTCTGTTGTGCGCGGTTAAGTGCGAGGCGATTTTGATCCGCTGAGCCTCGCCGCCTGACAGTGTTGTCGCCGGTTGCCCGAGCCGAAGATAGCCCAAGCCGATTTCATCTAAGACGGTGAGCCGACGGAGCACCTTCGGCGAATTATTAAAGAAAGACAAGGCTTCGCGGACCGTCATATCTAGCACTTGATCGACCCGCCGACCTCGATAGGTAACATCCAGCACCTGCGGCTTGAATCGCGCACCGTCACACTCTTCGCAAGGCACGAAGACGTCCGCAAGGAATTGCATCTCGATGCGGATTACACCTTCGCCTTCACACACGTCGCATCGCCCGCCAGACACGTTGAAGGAAAAGTGGCTAGCGGTGAGACCATTCGCCTGTGCCTCCTTCGTTGATGCGAACAGCGCACGAATCGGGTCGAACGCCTTCAGATAGGTTGCCGGATTGGACCGTGGCGTCCGACCGATGGGAGCCTGATCCACGAGCGAGACGTCACTGACAAGCTCGGCGCCTTCGACTCTTTCGTGCGCACCAATTTTCTTATCCCACCCACCCCTTGTCCGCTTCAATGCGGCGTAGAGTACATCGTGAACGAGAGTCGACTTACCCGACCCGCTAACGCCGGTCACGCACGTCAACACATTCAGCGGAATATCAATGTCGAGCAACTGCAAATTATGCTCAGTCGCGCCAATAACCCGAATATGTTGTCCCGTCGGCTTACGGCGTATCGTGGGCAGCGGGATTGCTAAATCGTCGCGGAGGTACTTCGCCGTCAGCGACCGTGGCTCCTTGAGCAGTGGCTCGTAGCGGCCAGCGTAGACAACCCGTCCTCCCTGTTCGCCAGCCCCCAACCCCAGGTCGACGATATAGTCAGCGATACGCATCATGTCGGCATCGTGCTCAACAACGATTACGGTATTCCCCTGGTCGCGTAGCTGCTGGAGGATGCCGATTAGCCGCTGATTGTCTCGAGGGTGAAGCCCGATCGATGGCTCATCAAGCACATACAGTGTGCCCACAAGCGCAGAGCCCAGCGAGGTCGCTAGGTTGATGCGCTGAGACTCGCCGCCCGAGAGCGTAGACGAGGCTCGATCCAGCGTCAGATAGTTCAGACCGACGTCGCGCAGGAACATGAGCCGCTTCCTGATTTCACGAAGAATTTTTTCGGCAATCGCTGTCTCGCGGGGATCGAGCTTAAGCGTCTCAAAAAATTCAACCGCAGCCTGCACTGTTAAGGCACAGACCACGTCGATAGTCCGACCGCCGACATAGACGTCGCGTGCCTCCCGCCGCAAGCGGGCGCCCTGACAATCTGGACAGGTAAGATAACTCCGGTAACGGCTGAGGAACACACGGACGTGCACCTTGTACTTCTTCCGTTCGATCTGGCGGAAAAAGCCCCGGATCCCCTCGTACTCACCGTCACCATCAACGACGAATGCCTGTTCGTTATCGGTCAACTCCTCCCACGGCACGTTGAGACGGATCCGCTTCGCCCGCGCCGCCCGCTTGAGATCGGCTAACTTCGAACGATAGTGCGGCTTGCTCCACGGCTCGATTGCGTTCTGCTGAATCGACAGGCTCGGGTTGGGCACGACCAGTCCGAGATCGAGCTTGATCACGTTGCCAAACCCGTGGCAGGTCGGACACGCTCCGAACGGATTGTTAAACGAGAACAGCCGGGGCTGCGGCAACTCGTACAGGATGGCGCAGGTGCGGCATTCAAAACGCTCGCTAAAGACGTGCCGCGCCGTTTCGTCGCCGGCCTCGGAGAGTTGAATCGCAAATACGGCACCACCGCCTTCCGAATAGGCAACTTCAATCGAATCGGTCAGCCGCGTCAGTAAATCTGGACGAACCTTGACCCGATCAACCACAACATCCAAGGCCGTGCGATTGGCCAGTTGCTCGAGATCGACATCGTCGAATCCGGTAGCCTGGCCATCAACATAAAGTCGGCCAAAACCCCGACGCCGAAGCGCCTCGATCGCCGCCGGGACGGCTTCGGTCGCCGACCCAGCGCGGTCGGAGGTCAGCGTTCCACCGTTGGTGCCAGATTGACCCGAGGCGTCATCCGCTCCGCCGCTGTCTCCACCGTTCAAATCGGCATCACGGAGTCCGTGGACCAAGGGCATCTCGAAACCCAGCAGCAACCGCGTGCCCTCGTTGAGCTCGCTCAGCTGCTTGGCCGCCACTTCGGCCGTCTCGCGGATGACATCACGACCACACTTCCGGCAGACCGTACGACCGATCCGAGCCCATAGAAGGCGGAGATAATCGTTGATTTCAGTGGTGGTCCCAACAGTCGAACGTGGGTTCCGTACGCTGTTCTTTTGACGGATGGCAATCGCGGGCGCGATGCCGTCGATCCGATCGACATCAGGCTTCTCCATCCGCTCGAGGAACTGACGGGCATAGGCAGACAACGACTCGACGTAGCGCCGCTGTCCTTCGGCGTAGATCGTATCGAACGCGAGCGACGATTTACCGGAGCCACTCACGCCCGTAACCACGATGAGCTGGTTGGATGGAAGCGAGAGGTCGATGCCCTTCAGGTTGTGCGTGCGTGCGCCGCTGATAACAATATGGCCGTCTTGGCCTGTGGCGGGCTCGGGCATCTTTCCGTCCACGGTGCTAAATTTCTTGGACCCTTCAACAGGACATCCTAGCTCAGCCTAAAGAGAACTGCAACCGGACCGAACCCGTGCACGCTAAGGTAACGAGCAGTTTGGTGAAGACGCTCGGGGGTCGAAAGCCAGTACCGAATAACCCCGCTCAGGCCGAGTCAATAGCGTCGTGAACTTTCTGCCGCGCCGTATCCTGCGTCGAGGGCGCCGGAGGGGGTATGCTACCATTCTGGCTTGCGCCGGTCGCCACGAATGAGACAGGTACAAGGCGGTCCGGTAGACCCGCCTTGGCCGGCGTAGCTCAGTTGGTAGAGCAGCTGATTCGTAATCAGCAGGTCAGCGGTTCGAGTCCGCTCGCCGGCTCCAATTTTTTCTAGCGAACGGGCTGTTTCTAGTTCGATGCTGACGGTTGCACCGACGGGCTAGACCCGGTATCGTCAGGCCTCGACCCCTCCTAAAATGATCAACCTTGTGAAACGGACGGCGCTCGTCCTGCTGACTTTGGTCACCATCGGACCGCTGCTTCGTGCACAGCCACGCGCGGTTGCCGTGGACCGTGGCTCAGCCGGGGCCTGGCAAGCTATTCAGAAGTTACGGACGTTTGCTAGCGTCCTGCACACGACGGCCCATCCTGACGACGAGCACGGGGGAGTCCTGACGTGGCTGAGCCGAGGCTTAGGCGCCCGCGTGGGCCTCCTGACGCTTACCCGGGGCGAGTCAGGCGACAACGCCATCGGCTCAGAATTGTTTGATGCCCTGGGACTGATCCGTACCGAAGAGCTCAGGGCGGCCAATCGGTACTACGGGGTGGATCAGCAATACTTCACCTCCGCCGTCGACTATGGATTCTCGAAGCGCGTGTCCGAAGCGTGGAGCCAGTGGGCACGGACCGAAGTGCTTGAAGAGGTCGTCCGCGTCATCAGGATGAATCGCCCGCTCGTGGTGGTTTCTCGTTTTCAGGGCAGACCTCGAGACGGGCATGGACAACACATCGCGGCTGGTGAAATCACGCAGGAAGCCTTTCACGCAGCGGCGGACCCGGAACGTTTCCCAGAGCAACTGGCCGCGAGCGGGCTAGGCCCCTGGCAAGCCAACCGACTCTTCGTGGGGGGCGTTAGGATGGATGAGCCGGCATCGGTGGAGGTCAACGTCGGCCAGTACAGTCCGTGGTTGGGCTTGTCGTATCGACGGCTGGCGCGCCTCGGTTTGAGCTTGCAGCGCTCACAGAACGCAGGGCTGTCAATCGCAACACCCGGTGCCGTAGTTCGACGATACCAACAAATCTGGCCACTCCCAGGACCCGAGCCGACGGGCTCAAACTTCTTCCAAGGCTTGCAGACTGGCTGGGAGTCCCTTGCTCACCTCGCCGGGAGTTCGGACTCGGCCCTGTTGACGGCACGAGGGCGTACCATCGGTGGGCAGGTGGAAGCGGCCGCGGCCGCTTTCACCCTGCAGCAGCCGGCGAACAGTGTTCCCGCGCTGGCTGCGGGACTTCGGGCTACTCGAGAACTCTTGGCCGAGCTCGCGACAGGTAATGATGCCGCGTTTCTGCTTCGTACGAAAGAGCGACAGTTTGAGCACGCGCTCAGTGCAGCACTCGGGCTCGATCTGTTCGCCGTGGCCGTGCCGCCGCAGACGGAATTTAGCACCCCGGCCGAATTGACGGCTGTCGTTCCAGGACAAACTGTGGCGATTGATCTGTCACTAACCGGGTCGAACCTCGCCAGAGTGTCGGACGTCGAGTTGCGGGTCGACGTGCCACCAGACTGGCGGGTGCTTTCGGAAACGGCCGCCTCGCAGAATCCAGACGGAACGATCATCCGCCGGATGCTGGTCACAATCGCTACTGACGCTAGGTTGTCCCGCACGTCGTTCACCAGGACCACTCTGACGGAGTACCGCTACACCGGCTCGGAACGAGAGTTGGCTTCGTTCGCGACGCCCGCCGTAATCGCCGTGGCCAGATTTCGGGTTGATGGCGTGCCAGTGACCCTGCATTCCGCCGTGCGGCGCCGTCGAGCGCGACCGCCGTACGGCTACGTCCTCAAGGAACTGCAGGTGCTCCCGGCCGTCAGCCTGACGGTAAGGCCGCCTGTGACCATCGTGCCGAAAGAGCGGGAAGCGGTCACCCTGACCGTGCACGTGGAGCGCGCCGGACCTGCATCAACTGCTGGGACGCTGACGCTCGAATCGCCACCTGGATGGAAGGTGCGGCCGGCGCGAGTAAATTTGGCGCAGACGCCGGTCGACGAGCGCTTCAAGTTCACACTCTCCCGAGCCGGTGCTACTGGCAGCGAGGGCACCGTGACCGCCGTCGCCAACCTTGGCGGGAGGACCTATCGGGAGGGCTACCAGTCGATCGAATATCGCGATTTGGAAACACGCTATCTATTTCGAGAGGCGCGTAGCGTACTGCGGGGCGTTGATGTGACGCTACCCGACGACTTGGCTGTCGGATACGTCATGGGCGTCGGCGACGACATCCCCATGGCGATTGGTCAATTGGGCTCGCGGGTCCAACTTCTCAAAGACCAGGATCTCGAAACGGGACAACTTGATCAATTCGATACAATCATCATTGGCACCCGGGCGTATGCAGTTCGATCCGATCTCCACCGGAGTAACGATCGGCTCCTCCGGTACGCCGAGCGCGGCGGTAATCTAATCGTGCTTTACAACACGCAGGAGTTCGAGCCAAACCGCCACGCACCGTTCCCGGCAGAGTTACCGCGGCGAGCGGAGGAGGTGTCGGAGGAAGATGCCGTTGTCGATATCCTGGCACGAAACCATCCGGTCCTGCACTGGCCGAACCAGATCGAGTCAAGGGACTTCGAGGGCTGGCTGGAACAACGGGGGTCGAAGTTCCTCAGCACCTGGTCACCGGCCTACACGCCCATCGTGTCGTCGCACGACCTCGGGCAACCGGCACAGCGAGGCGGCTGGCTCACGGCTCATCACGGCCGAGGGCGTTACACCTACTTCGCCTACGCGCTGCACCGGCAGCTCCCGTTCGGTGTTCCGGGTGCTTATAGGATCCTGGCGAACTTACTTTCGATGGGCCGAGCCGAACGTATTCCAGAAGGCTGATAGGCCGCCTTGACAGAGGCCCATTGTCAGGATGCGCCAGCATATCTGCACATCCGACCTCGCGCGACTGCTCGGCGCCACTCCCAGCCACTGGCTCCCATGCACGGCAAGGCCGTCCCGTGCCAGGGGTGCCAGACGCTCCTGCCTCTAGGGGCCCGTTGTCCTGAGCGTGTAACCTAAAAGCCCAGCGTGTGCGTAATCGCGATTCCGCGATCAGTGACGGAAGGTGAAAACGCGACCAGGGCGCCCCAACCGCCAAGTGCCCCAATGCCCGCATAGAACAGGGGCTTGTTCATCTTGTCGTCGGTGGTGACTGTAGAGGTGTTGTTGTCGTCTTGCAGTGCCGTCACGCTAAGGGCGGCTAAGGCAATGCCAGCACTCAGCAGAGCCAGTCCTCCCCATCCCCCTATAGAATCTAACGCCGACCCGCCCCCAGAAGACATCTGGGTAGAGTGCTTTGTCCCCGCGTTGGCTGCCGCATTCAGTGCTTGCTGAACAATAGGCTGCTCCTGCGCTACTACGGGTGCAGCTAAGGAAACGATGAGGAGCAGGGTCATAAATCGAATCATCTGAGATACCTCCATCTTGCGTAAACGACAACCCCTGAAACTGAACGACGATACTTCGCCCGATTTCCCTCTACGGGCGCCGTAGTTTTCTCCAGTTATAAGGTGACTACCTGACATCACGGATGTTCCTTCGCCAACCACGATGACGAGTATATACAACCGCATTCTACCGCTGATGGGCGCGCGGTTCAACGAAGAAGGATGTGGTTGTTAATCGTGATGAGACGCGTCCTGAAGCGTGGGGCGAGCCATCACCTCTCTTCCAGGACGTGCATCAGCGCAAATTCCTGCCCGCAAGAGTGACAATTTTCTCCTAAAATTGAATAATTGCTCAGCAGGAGTGTTGAGGCCATGGCAATACGCAAGGTGTTTTTCTGGATTCATTTAGTTATCGGTGTCGCGGTCTCCGTTGTGGTCCTTATGATGTCGGTCACCGGGGTCCTTCTCACCTACGAGATGCAACTTGACCGGTGGGCGCTCCGCGACTACCGTGCCCCCCCTCCAGGACCTGGCGTAGAGCCGTTAGCAGTCGACGAGTTCCTCCATCAAGTTTCGACCAGGCCACTAGAGACGTTGCCCTCATCGATCAGATTGCAAGTTGACCCGCGAGAGCCCGCAGCCCTCAGCGTCGGCCGTGGTGACTATCTCTATGCCAACCGCTATACCGGAAAAATCCTGAACGATGGTGACGGACCAATGCGTCGCTTCTTGCGAAGCGTCATGTACTGGCACCGTTGGCTCGCGCTGGAGGGAGACGATCGGGACCTTGGTCGCGCCGTTACCGGCGCAGCAAACCTTGGATTCTTTTTATTGCTTGCGAGCGGATTCTATCTTTTGTGGCCCCGGACGTGGACTCTGAACTCCCTGCGGAACATCATCACGTTCCGGCGTGACCTCAAGGGTAGAACGCGAGATCTGAACTGGCATAACGTGGTCGGTTTCTGGTTGTCCGTGCCATTGCTGATCATCGTGGTGAGTGGCTTGGTAATTTCTTATGGCTGGGCTAGCAATTTGGTGTATCGCGCTGTGGGAGAGGAACCGCCCTTGCCCGCTTCGTTGAGCGCTTCAGAGACGTCCATAACTGAAGACGAACAAGCTGGGTCATTTTCAGCAAGACAATGCAGCTATCAAACACTCTTTGAGCGTGCAGCCGAAGAAGTGCCCGATTGGAACAGCATCACGTTGGAATTGCCAGAATCCGACAACACACCTGTAGTCTTCGCTGTTGACCGCGGTAACGGAAGGCAGCCCTCGAAGCGCATCAACCTTACGTTCAGCCGGTCGGATTGCAGGGTTCACGAGAGAGGTGGATACCCGACTCACAGCCGAGGGAGACAGCTACGAAGTTGGTTCAGGTACGCCCACACGGGTGAAGTGTATGGATTCGCAGGGCAAACCATTGCTGGCGCTGCCTCAGTCGGTGGCGTCGTGCTGGTTTGGACCGCACTCGCGATGGCTTACCGGAGATTTTTTTAACGCGATAGGCGGGCCCGTCACTTAGACAGTAGCTGCAGCGCCGAATCTCTCTGTCACGTTTCCATTCCAATCGATGTAATGAAGGGACCGGCAAACCGGGGAATCAGCGAAGGGGCCGTCTTGTGTCCTGCCAGCAGAGTGCTCGCGGTCAGTTTCGCGCTTCTCTTCGCTTGAGCCGCGGGCGGGCCTTCTTCCCAGCCTGCCTGGCTGCCTTTTTCGCCGCCTTCTCAGCCTCAGACAAAGAGTCCCACCGAGCTTTCGTGGCAACGATGGTCGCGTCGTCCGGGCCTGCATCGGCACCAGGCCCGGCTACATAGGCAGTGAGCGACTGAAACTGACCAACACCAACGGTTGGAGATCCGTAGAGCGAACTTGGCGCAAAGACGGACCCCACACCATTGCTGCAACCCGCACTGACCACAACCAACACCGCGGGATCGATATCGGACCTGCCAATTGCCTCGCTGTTAGATCGGGCTGAATGCCGGTCATAGAGTTCCTCCACTCGACCAGACGTCGCGTATGGCCCGTCCTAATCTACCGCCATCCACTAAGTAAGCGACTCAAACCGGTCAGCGTGACTACTGTCGAGTGAAGTTGGCCAGGCGTTCAACAGCAAGATCCGTCACCGCATCGATCGCAGACTGGGGTAGATGAAAATGGTTGGCGATGATCGAAAACGCAAGCAGTTCGCCGTCAAGAGTTGTGACATAACCCGAGAGGGCGCGCACGTTTGAGATCGACCCCGTCTTCGCGCGAGCGTTATTCTCGGCACGGCTGCCCTTCATGCGCTGTGCCAATGAACCATCCCGTCCTGCCATTGGCAGTGTGGCTTTGAACCTCTCGGTGTGTTTTGGGTCTCGGTGCATCCTCGTCAAGATGGCGACCAACATGTCAGCGGTCACGTAGTTGTAGCGCGACAACCCGGAGCCGTCGTACTGCACATATGCATCCGGCGAAATACCCCAGGATGCCAGCACCGCCCGCACTACCTCACGCCCGGCGACAGTGTTACCTCTCGCCGTCTGACCGCCAAGGGTCTTGAGAAATGTCTCGGCGTATAAGTTTTGACTAACCTTCATCAAAACCGAGCCAGTCTCCGTTAACGGTGGCGAGCGGTGCACGAGTAACTGGCGAGGCGTGCCAACATGGTCGGCGTCTGCCAGTTCGTCAATGTCGATGGCATCACCTCGAACCACTATGCCGTTGTCATTGAGCGCCGCGCGAAAGCTGCGCACGAAAAATTCAGTGGGATTGGGAACCGACGCCGTTTGCGTGACTGCCTGAGCACCCACCGGCACTGACCCACTGACTTTGAGCGAAGACTGGCCTGGAAGACGGCTTAGATTTATGGTGAACGGGGCATCCGCGACAACGGTTCGTGCCAGGACGGTCAACTCCAGGCCACTGTAGGCGGGCCAAACCTCGACGACTATCGGGTCACCCACCATGTCCCCCGGTCGAATTTCCAGCGACACGGTGTTTTGGTACAGCTGTAGCGTGCCAATCGGTGCAGCGTATCCATAGCCCAGATAATCCCACGCCCACCCAGCTCCCAAATCCGATTCGTCGAACGCGTTATCGTCGCCGATGATCCGGCCTTCGATGGTCCGGATACCGAGCCGCTTCAGTTCGTTTGCCCAAGCAGTGAACACTTCTGACGGGTCGGTGTGCAACCGATTAAAGGTCGGGTCTCCATTGCTGTGGACAATAAGGTCGCCCAAAAGAACTCCACCCTCGATCGCGGCACGTGTCAGAAGTTGGGTTTCATACCGATAGTCCCAACCCAGTTGCTCCGCGGTAGCTGCCAGCGTCACGGCCTTCATGTTCGAAGCCGGCATAACCAATTTGGTGGCATTCAGACGATAAAGGCTCTGGCCGCTATTAAGCGATCGAACCACTACACCCCAGAGCGTGTGATCGAATCGAGGGGCTTCGAAGAGCGCTGCCAACTCACTTCGTAGCCGGACCTCGGCGGCGAACGATGCACCGGAAGTGTCACTGGTGTTCCCCGCCGGTGGCTTGGGAACATTTTCCGATACCACTCGGGCGGAGCCGACACATCCCAGCGAGCCAAGGAGACACAACACGCTCAGCGCCAGGCCGACCGACTGCGGACAGCGAGGACACTTCATTCTCATAGATGCACCCTATCGCCGCTTGGATTGATCACGGTTCACGCGGGAGCTCTTTATCCCATTTAGGATCGTACAACTCATTGGACTCCGTTGGGAGCCACGCTCCAGTGTCTTGCCACCATCGCTCTAGCGCGGCACGCAATTCGGTCGTCCGCTCTGGCATGTTCGTTGATAGGTCATGAGCTTCGTTAAGGTCATCGGCAAGATTGTAGAGTTCATCGCGTCCGTCCTCAAAGAACGTAATCAGCTTATATTCGCCCCGCCGGATGGCACTGGCCGGCGTCGTCCGCCAGGGTCCCATAACACTGGCGTCGGCTTCTAAATAAGCTGGAAAATGCCAGAACAGGTCGCGCGGAGCTAATGTGCCGCGCCCGGTCAGCACTGGAAGTAAGCTCACACCATCCAGCACCTGACCCTCAGGAGTAGGGGTGCCAGTCATTTCAAGAATTGTGGGAAAGAGATCCGTGCCGATCACCGGCTCGGTGGATACCGTGTTAGCTGCCACCACACCTGGCCAACGAACGATCAGTGGCTCTCGAATACCGCCTTCGTAAAGCATCCCTTTCGAACCACGTAACGGCGCCATGGAAGTCACCGGGCCAAAGCCTCCGTTGTCGGAAAAAAAAGTTACGACTGTGCGCTCTGCTAGTTCAAGCTCATCCAGCACCCCCAGGATGCGCCCCACACTGTTATCGACGCTGTGAACCATGGCCGCATAGGTGGGATTGTTGTGTCCGTCACTTCCGGCTTTCTCGCTGTAATACTGGACAAGCTTCGGTTCTCCTTGAATCGGCGTATGCACGCCGTAGTGTGACAGGTAGAGAAAGAACGGCGCCTCGTGATGCGTTCTAATAAAACCAATCGCCTCAGACGTGAGACGATCAGTGAGATACTCGCCCACCTGCCCGTCGCCAAGGTCCGGTAGAGTCCGACCATCTCGGCGGTAGGGATAGAAGTAACTTGGCGGCATCCCAAACTGATCGCCGGCCACTGTCCAATCGAATCCTTGCTTGTCGGGCAGGAATTCCGTGCCACCGAGATGCCATTTGCCGACGTGGCCCGACACATAGCCTCTCAATGCCAGTGCTTCAGGTATCGTGGTAATTTCCAGAGCGAGTTCGGTTCGGTTAGCTACCGGTACGAGCTGGCGAAGCCTCGCGTCACCGCGCTCCGAAGTCCCGACCGTGTAGACCCCGTGTCGTGGCTGGTACTGTCCTGATAAAAGACTGGCTCGCGCCGGAGCGCAATTGGGCGCGTTCGAGTATGCGTTTGTAAAACGCATGCCTTCGCGTGCCAGAGCATCAATGTTTGGCGTCTTGTAGTATTGGCTTCCCATCACCCCGAGGTCACGCCACCCGAGGTCATCCACGTAGATAAGGACGAAGTTGGGAGGCTGGGCTGCATCACATCCGAGCGCAAGAAGACTTGCACCGAATAACAAACCTCCAATGGCGGGTTGTCGCCACCGCATCATCGCGCCCACGGTTTTACGGTTCACGGAATGCCGGCGTCACTGGTAACTCGGCGACCGGAATCGCGGGCAACAACTCGCCAACGAGCTGGTTGAGTAGTCGGTTCATCTAGGCAGAACCGTAATGACAACAGACGCGGTATATCCCCAATAGTTCATGGTAAATTCGCGACTCCCCGGCGCGACTGCGGTCAACCTCCCAGACTCGGTAAGGTGCAGATAGGACCCATCGCTCGGTATCCACTCATAGTCGAGCGGTTCACTTGTGCCATCGCAATAGAAGACAGTGGGCGTAAGAGTGGCAGTCCCTCCGATACCTAAGGTGGTCGCGGAAGAGCCGAGCGCGATGCCCGAGACCCTCATGCTGGCACCCCCCTCACTCCTGCGGTGGAGAATACTGACCAGCTCGGTTACACCGAAAGTCATTTGTGACTCGGTCATTCCGACCAAGGTAAAGCCTTCGGCGGCGGCCGCATTCAATTCCTCGTGCATTGTCGAGGTCCTCCTGGTGCCAAGGAGTCGATATTCGTACGCGTCGCCCTCCGGCTCGCAACCTCCACGCTCCAAGATAACAACCACTTCTTTGCTGCCAAGCCCAGTCGGAAAGACCGTCTGCCCAGCATAGGTATAGCCGGCAGCGCCCGCTCCCTGTAGTTCTTTCTGCATCGTAGAAGTCCTAGTCGTCGCCAGCAGGAGATAGTCGTAGGTCGGACCCCCTTCGGCCTCAGGGTTCCGAGACATGACAGCCACGACCTCGGAGCCCCCGAAAACTGTCCCCCCACCCTGCACAGCAACAAACCGGTAACCAGTCGCTGCCACCCTCCGCATCTCCTCCTGCATCGTGGAGGTCTGGGCAGTCGCTAGGAGCACATATTCCAATCCCGTGCTCGGTTCAGGGGATTCGGGTGATTGCGCAAATCCTGGGCACGCCATGAGGACCACCCAAAAAGAGACAATTAGTCGTCGCATCGTCATCACCTCCGTATGAACACATTTCCCCGCCGGTGCTAACACTGACACAAAAATAGGGATAAGTCAGGGTTCGTAAGCCACCCGGATTTCTTCCGCGCCTTCCAGTTATGATGACGTGCAGGACATTCAAATGTTCCTAAAGAGGAGACGTAGAATGGCGCGATACCTGATTGCATTTCTATGCTTACTGGGTTCGAACACGCTTTTGGCAGCCGAAGCACCGCCCCTGCAGATTGCCGAACTCGGGGATTTGCAACTTCAGAATGGCGGTGTCATAAGAGATGCCAAAATCGGCTACCGCACATCTGGGACACTCAATAGTGAGCGCTCAAACGCCATCTTGTTCCCCACATGGTTCACCGGCACCTCTGAGCAACTCTTTACTACTGATGCTGTTGGTGCTGTCGATACGTCGCGGTTTTTCTTAATTGCGGTCGACGCGATCGCCAACGGGATTTCGTCGTCGCCCTCTAACAGTGTGCGACAACCGGAGCAAGAGTTTCCTCTCGTCACGATCGGTGACATGGTCCGTTCACAATACGAATTACTTACGGAAGTCCTTAACATCACCCACCTCCACGCGGTCATGGGAATCTCGATGGGTGGAATGCAAACCTACGAGTGGGTCACGGCCTACCCACAGTTCATGGACCGAGCCGTGCCCATCGTGGGCTCGCCGCGCCTCGGTTCATATGACCTGCTCTTGTGGACCGCAGAGCTAACCGCTCTCGAACAGGCCGTGGAATGCAACTGCAACGTAACGGCCGCACGCGAACTGGCCGGCATGATCAGCCAACTCGCGCTGTATACACCTGAGTTTCACGCGCGCCAGGACCCGCATGACCAAGGCGCCGCCTTACTCGAAGCAGGCCGTGCTGGCGGCATGACGATAGCGATCAATGACCGGGCTGCCCAACTGCGCGCCATGATCGCGCACGACGTCTCGACGGCTTTTGGCGGCGCGATTGAGGTAGCCGCACAGACGGTCACCGCGGACATGCTTGTCACCGTGGGAACCTACGACCATATGGTAACGCCTGGGCCCGCATTGGAATTCGCCAAGTTGACGGAATCGGAAGTGCTAGCATTTGATAACGACTGCGGCCACCAGGCGTTCAGATGCGAACAGGAGCGTGCTGATGAAACGATCCGAGCGTTTCTGAACGTGCAATGACACGTCACATCACTGAGTAAGTTTCTTGTGAGAATGCTTGGTAATGTTCAGCTAAGAACCGTCAGGGGTAAATCCATCGGTCAGCGGTTCGGGTCCGCTCGACGGCTCCAGTACAATGGTGAGTGGTTCGCCTATACAAGATCTCGGTAGATACCATGCCCGCACGACTACTCGTCCCGATCGGCTTCCTCATCTTTATCTGGTCCCCGTCGGCACTTCTTGGTCAAGCCGCTGACGACCTCGCGAGCAGCAGGCAACTGTATGAAAATCAGTGTGCTCGCTGTCACGGCATTGATGGAGGCGGAGGAGAAGGCCCTTCACTGATCGGTCGGCAGTTTTCGCATGCCGCGGACGACGAGAGTCTCACGCGAATCATCAGGAACGGAATCCCCGGCACCGCTATGCCGGGCGCAGGCTGGTTGGACGAAGACGAGGCCAAGTTTCTTGCCAACTACGTGTGGACCCTCGCTAGCATCGAACCCGTTCCCGTGCCGGGCAACCAAGCGTTGGGTCGCATCTTGTTCGAGGGCAAGGGTGAGTGCGCAACCTGTCACATCGTGAACGGCCTCGGAACTGGACTCGGACCTGAACTCTCGGATATCGGCGCGCGACGAGACGTGCGCTACCTGCGACGCTCCCTGCTAAACCCCGGCGCGGTGCTGCCGAGAGGGCAGCTCGGACCCCACTCCAGTTTTCTGATCGTCAAAGCGGAGATGCAAGACGGCCGGACCTTTCGGGGCATGCGGGTGAATGAAGACGCCTTCGTGCTCCTCCTTCGGGACCAAGGCGGTAATTACCTCACTCTCGTGAAGTCCGACACCTCTGCTCTCGAACGGGAATTCGGGACGAGTTTTATGCCCGACTACAATGAGCTCATGACAGAGGACGAGATCGTGAACCTAGTCGCATATATGGCGAGTCTGCGAGGTAACCGATGAACCGTGCGGTCCGACTGGCTATGGTAATGGTGCTCGTAAGCCTCGCTCCCCTGTTTGCTCAGGTGCCGTTCGAGCGACTGGTCAACTCACATCTGGAGCCGGAAAGCTGGCTGACCTATTCCGGCTCTTACGACTCACACCGCTTCTCTCACCTTGACCAAATCACAAAGGATAATGTCGGCAACCTCTCTCCCAAGTGGGTCTATCAGATGAGGCGTCCAGGTCTCGTGGAGACGACCCCGATCGTGTACGACGGGGTAATGTATCTCACTGAATCTCCGAGCAACGTGACGGCGCTCGACGCGGGCACAGGACGCACCCTATGGCGGTGGACGCGTCCGATGCCCGAGGACCTGCGAAATATCGGATTCCCGCGTGTGAACCGAGGTGTCGCGGTTCTAGACAACAGAATCTTCGTTGCGACACTCGATGGTTATCTGTTCGCGCTGGACGCGGCCTCCGGGTCGGTGCGCTGGGAAACACATGTCGCCGACAACGCCACCGGCCATTCGTTCACGCTTGCCCCCCTTGCGATCGACGGGAAGGTCATCGTTGGCACGAGCGGCGGCGAGGCTGGCATCCGGGGCTTCCTCGACGCCTACGATGCCGAAACTGGTCAGCAGGTCTGGCGGTTCTGGACAATTCCTGGTCCGGGTGAGCCGGGAATCGAGACGTGGGGTGGAAACTCGTGGATGAACGGAGCTGGCGCGACCTGGCTGACTGGTTCGTACGACCCAGAGCTAAACCTCTTGTATTGGGGCATCGGCAACCCAGGTCCTGACTGGAACGGGGACGTGCGGCCTGGGGACAACCTCTACACGAGTTCGGTCGTCGCTCTGGATGCTGATTCTGGCACGTTGGCCTGGCACTTCCAGTTCACACCGCATGACACGCATGACTGGGACGCCAACCAGATCCCGGTCCTCATCGACCGCGAGTGGGAAGGCGAGGAGCGCCGACTGCTAATCCTGGCGAACCGCAACGCCTTCTACTACGTACTGGACCGCAAGACCGGAGAGTTTCTGCACGGCAATGAGTATTCCAAGCAGACATGGGCAACGGGGTTGGATGAAAACGGGCGTCCACTTGAAATCCCTGGGATGGAACCTAGCTACGACGGTACGCTCGTGTGGCCCAGTCTCCAAGGCGCGACCAACTGGTTCAGTCCTTCGTATTCACCAGATACCGGGGCACTCTACGTCTCCATCCGCGAAATGGGGTCGTACTACTTCAAATCTGATGTGGAGTTCGAAGAGGGCGAGCCTTACTTGGGAGGCGGCGAGCAGGCGCTCCGCGGAGACGATGCCCAGGGTTGGGTCTATGCACTTGACGCGCTGACCGGGGAGCGCCGTTGGCAGTTCCGCCTGCTTAGCCCACCGTGGTCTGGCGTGATGGCAACTGCGGGAGGACTGGTGATCGGCGGCTCGCAAGAGGGCAACGTCTACGCCCTGGACGACGACACGGGCGAGCCGCTTTGGTCGTTCTTCGTGGGAGGTGCGGTCAGGACGAACCCGATGTCGTTCAGCCACCAAGGCACGCAGTACATTGTGATGGCTGGAGGGAACAGCCTTTTCGTGTTTGGGCTATAAGGACTACCGCAGGAGCCCTCTACGGGTTTCGCGACCTCCCGTTGCTGCGCGCAGTCTCGCCAGCGCCTACGGCCATGCGACGCTCAAGTTCAGAGAATCCATCCGCGGCCTCAGGCTCCGGCCATAGCACCGCCACTGCCACCGCCACAAGGAAGGCGAGCGGAATCGATACGATACCTGGATTTCGAAGCGGAAACACTGCCACGGCATTACCAAGTACGTCCACCTGAATCGCGGGCGACAGATAAATCAGCAGTAAACTCGACGCAGTACCAGTCAGCATGCTGGCTTGGGCCGCGCGGGTGGTGAAACCGCGCCAGAACACTGAAAGCAACAGCGCCGGAAAGTTTGCACTGGCCGCGATCGCGAAGGCAAGGCCTACCATGTAAGCCACGTTTTGCCCTTCGAACGCGATGCCGAGGACAATCGCCAACACACCGAGCAGCGCTGACGCGACACGCGCCACACGCAACTGTTCTTTGTCGGATGCGTGCCCGCCACGAATTACGTGTACCCACAGGTCATGCGAGAGCGCTGCTGCACCGGCCAAGGTCAGGCCTGCAACCACCGCGAGAATCGTGGCAAACGCGACAGCCGAGATAAAACCCATGAAGCCAGGACCGCCAACCACCTCCGCCAGCAACAGTGCTGCCATATTGCCGCCCGCATCAACGCCGCGGATCGCATCCTGACCCACGATAACCATCGCGCCGAAGCCGAGGATGAAGGTGAGCAGGTAGAACACCCCAATGATCGCCGTCGCGTAAGACACCGACGTTCGGGCGGTGCGCGCATCGGGCACGGTGTAGAACCGCATGAGGATATGCGGCAGGCCCGCCGTGCCGAGCATTAACGCCATGCCGAGCGACACGGCATCGATTGGATCGGACACGAGCCCACCAGGCCCCAGAATCTCTCGGCCATACTGATCACCCGCCGCTTGGAAGAGCGCCAACGGATTGAAATCGAAACGCGCGAGCGTAAGGCCCGCCAGTAAGAAGGCACCGAGCAACAGCAGGACCGACTTCACGATCTGCACCCAAGTGGTCGCGAGCATGCCACCGAATAGCACGTACGCCAGCATCACGGTGCCGACGATAATGACGGCTAGTTCGTAGGGCAATCCGAACAGTAATCGGATGAGATTGCCCGCGCCCACCATCTGCGCAATCAGGTAGAACACCACCACGGCAAGCGACCCAGCGGCGGCAGCAACACGCACCGGCGCTTGCCGCAGCCGGAAGGCTACGACATCGGAGAACGTGAATCGGCCAAGATTCCTGAGCGGTTCGGCTATCAGGAACATCACGACCGGCCAACCGACCAAGAAGCCGATCGAGTAGATGAGGCCGTCAAAGCCTGAGAGCGCGACCAGACCAGCAATGCCCAGGAAGCTGGCCGCGCTCATGTAGTCACCCGCGAGCGCCAAGCCGTTCTGCAAGCCGGTGATATTCCGACCGGCAGCATAGAAGTGTTCGGCGTCGTGTGTACGCCGTGCGGCCAGATAGGTGATACCAAGCGAAACTGCGATGAAGAGAAAGAAGCCGGCGATGGCAATCAGATTGGGCTCGCCTAGACTACTCGTCACAACCGTCCCCGGAGTGCGGCTACGCCACTGTCATAGTTTCGGTTAGCCCATCGGACATAGATCCAAACGAGTATCCACGCAGCAACGATCACGAGTGCGCCCAGTAGGATGCCGAGGCTCAATCCCGGGGTCAGAGCCGACGCAAGCAGGGGCTTCCGGAACGCAACCAGTAGGATGAAGCCAAAGTACAACACCATCATGGCAAGAGTGAGCCTGATGGCAATGCGCCACCGCGCCGCGTTCAAGCGTTTTAGATCACCAGAAAAGCTCATACCGGTTAATATGCGCGCCAGGAACTTTCAGTTCGCGTATAGCTTACAGTATGACTAGCAGCGTTACTCGCAGTCCGACCTTCTTGCATCACGACGAGTCGATCGGGACCAACAGGTTTCGGATCAGGGTACAAAGTAAGGAGTTCCCGCATGAGAGGACGACCGACCTTCCTCCTGATCACAGCATTGTGGTTGTTTGGCAGCGGCGTCCACGGGCAACAGGACACCCAGGTAACTTCTGACCCACAAGCGTTTTCGGGTGAAGCGCTCGTTGCACTACCCACCGACCGCTGGCCGACCAACGGTGGCAACATCTATAACCAGCGGTACTCGCCCCTTAATGAAATCAATCGGGAGACCGTGGCCAACCTTCGAGCTGTCTGGCGGGTACACCTTGAAGGGTCCGGTGTGGGTCAAAAATACTCCGGGGAAGCGCAACCGATCGTGAACGATGGGAAGATTTACGTGGTTACTGGTGCCGATGACGTTTTCGCCATCGGTGTGAACTCCGGTCAGATCCTCTGGCGGTATAGCGCAAACCTGGACCCCAATATTTCACCGATCTGCTGCGGGTGGACCAGCCGTGGCGTCGCGTTGGGTGACGGCAACGTCTACGTCGGGCAGCTCGACGGGCAGCTCATCGCGTTGGACCAGCTGACAGGTGAACCAGTTTGGTCGGTGCAAGCCGCGCGGTGGCAGGACGGTTATTCGATCACAAGTGCACCACTGTATTACGACGGTCTTGTTGTCACCGGCTTCGCCGGTGCCGAGTACGGCATCCGTGGACGAGTGAGCGCATTCCACGCTGCCGACGGGTCCCCCGCCTGGGTCTTCCATACGGTCCCCGGACCTGGCGATGTGGGACACGACACTTGGCCGCAGGACAATGAGGTCTGGATGCACGGCGGGGCGTCGGTCTGGCAAACACCAGCCGTCGATCCAGGACTGGGACTGCTCTATTTCTCCACCGGGAACCCGGGACCGGATTTCAACGGTGCGGTCCGGGCTGGCGACAACCTCTTCTCGGTCTCGATCGTCGCAATCGATGCGGCGACCGGGGAGTATCGCTGGCACTTCCAGCAGGTACACCATGACCTGTGGGACTACGACTCACCGAGTCCGGTCGTTCTGTTCGACGTCGAGCTCGATGGCGTCGTTCGAAAAGCGTTGGCAGAAGCTAGTAAGACCGGCTGGGTCTACATCCTCGATCGAACAAACGGTGAGCCGCTCATCGGCATCGACGAGCGCCCGGTACCCCAGGAGCCACGTCAGGCAACAGCGGCCACCCAGCCCTATCCAATCGGCGACGCCGTCGTCCCGCAATCGATCGACATCGCACCTGAAGGCTACACGCTCGTTAACAACGGTCGGATCTTTACGCCATTCTGGACCGAAGGTGTGGTCGCTAAACCGTCGCCCTTCGGCGGTATCAACTGGCAACCACCCGCCTACGACCCGACGACCAACTTGCTCTACGTCTGCGCCAACGACCGGACGCAGCTCTTCATCGGTGGCGATCGGGATTTTGAGGTCGCCCCCCCTGGTGAGCGGTATATCGGCGGTACATTCGCTAGCGTGCCGCTGCCGTCAACCGGCATCTACGCTGCGGTGGACATGACAACGAACCGTTTGGTCTGGCGTCAGCAATGGGCAGACCTCTGCTACAGCGGTTCGCTGGCGACGGCGGGTGGGCTCGTCTTCGTCGGACGGAACGACGGCCGCGTAACGGCGCTCGACTCCAGTAACGGCCGCCTTCTGTGGGAATTCCAAACCGGTGCCGGGGTAAATT
Source organism: Acidobacteria bacterium UBA823 (assembly GCA_002296225.1). Lineage (GTDB taxonomy): Bacteria > Acidobacteriota > Vicinamibacteria > Vicinamibacterales > UBA823 > UBA823. The sequence continues at coordinate 22,643 of DBHR01000012.1, forward strand.
CTGGCGCGAGCACATTCGAGCTTAACGGCAAGCAGCACTTAGTGAGCTACTCGGCCGGAAACCTCTTTGCTGGATCCCCGCGCGGGGACAGCGTCTGGCTCTTCTCGTTAAGCGGCACCCGGGAACCAGCCGAACCGCCGGTGACGTCAGGAATGCCTAGTGCGCCCGATCGGCAGGCCAACGTCGGTCTCGGCAGTCAAGTCTTTGCCGAGGCCTGTGGATTCTGCCACGGTCCGGCCGGGGGCGGGGGGCACGGTGGTCCGGCGCTGGATGGAGCGACAGACCTTGACGCCAGTCTCGTCGCCCGCATTGTCGCGGGAGGCGGCGCTGACATGCCAGCGCTTGGATCAAGTCTCACGCCGGCCGAAATCCAGGACGTGGCTGCCTTTGTCGCCGAGCGACTGGGTGCGCGCTGACCACTACGCGCGTGCAGACCACCACCGCTTCGGGTCCATCCGCTCGCCATAACCCAACCGCATATCGAGCCAAAGCATCAGCCGTCGTAGTCGAGTGCCGGCGAGCCAGCGGCCAACTCGAAGCCACCACTTCGAAAAGTCTTTGTTGTAGGGACAGACTCTGATGCAGATCGAACAGTCACTGTTCTGGGCGGCCCAGTAGCCAAAGCACTTCTCGCCATCGACCGACCACTTCCGTACACCCTTGATATTTGACTGGTTGTAACGAACGGTACTGGGCACGCCGTCTGGTATCGCCTGAACAGGACAGCCAGCACTACAACGCCGGCAGACGTCGCAGAATTCCTTCACGCCGAAACGGATGGGTTGATCGTGCGCCAACGGAAGGTCGGTGTAAATCTTCCCGAGCCGGACGCGCGGACCAAACTCCTTCGTGATCAGTAGCCCATGCCGGCCGTACTCGCCGAGGCCCGCCTTGATCGCAAACGGAATCGCCAGCGACGTGTCGTTCATGCTGGCAACCGCCTGATACCCGAGGTTCTGGATGTACTGCGCGATCGACAGGACAACCATCGCATCCCGCGAGTACCCGGCCCCGGTCGCCGCCCCACTGAGCGCTGACGGGACGGTCCGGATCAGGTCGTAGTCCATTGACTGAGCCGTAACAATGACGTTCGTCACTTCGGCTGGAATCTCCTGGGGCCGATCGACCAAGGTCAGGTCGCTGAACTTTTTCGCGTACATCCAGCGCTCGTCGTAGTCAGTAATGCCGACCAAGTCAGCACCGAATCCTTTGGCAACGCGCTTGATCTCGGCGGCCGTCTCAACGGGCGTTCCCAGATCCATGCGTTCGGCCGCGACGCCGCGGGTCAGTGTGAACTCGTCGTTGAATCCTTCGCGCCGGTCGGCGTCCTGTTTGAGGTCGGTGAAGAGATCTGAGACGTGCCACGCGGCGTTACGCAGCGCGTAGTCCTTCTGCGTAAAGCCGTCGGTCGGCCGCCAGCTCTTCAGTGGTTCACGGTGGGTCGCATAGAACAGCTCGCTTTTCGGACTCCGGATACGCGCATCCCACCACGAACGGCGAAACACCTCATCACGCTGATGAAACCGCTCAAAATCAGGCTGGATATCAAACCCGGCTTCAGTATCTTGCGCGTTGCGATCCGGATCGGGTGTTGGGCGACTCATAACGTTGTCGAGCTTAAATTGAAAAGTGGGATTTCACCAAGGACTCCACCGCACACTGACTTCTTCTCATGGCTATCGGGCGGCGGATTGACCTCACGTGGAGGCGCAGTCTTCACAATAGGTGATAGAATGCGAAGTTTGGCCCGCCTGGATACGAGACGCCGTCAACCTTTCAACCGAACCTGGATACTTCATCGGTGAACTGGATTGAAATCGCGATCGCCATCTCAGCCGTGATGGTCGGCTCTGTCTTGCAGGGAGTTGTTGGGTTTGGCCTGGCGTTGACCTCCGCACCCGTCCTTATTCTGATCGATCCGCGTTTCATCCCGGCACCGTTGCTGCTCGCATCGCTCTCGCTGATCTTGCTCACTGCTTACCGTGATCGGCAAGGTATTGACCTCTCCGGCCTGCGCTGGGCAGTGACCGGACGACTCGCGGGCACTGGCGTCGGGATCATCGCGCTCACCAAGATTCCCGGCGACCAACTCATCCTCACGTTCGGTGTCATCGTCCTAGTCTCGGTGGCACTCAGTGCCTCAGGCATGTATCTGCGACCTAGCCCAAAGACCCTGATCGGCGCGGGCGCAATCTCTGGCTTCATGGGAACAACCTCATCAATCGGTGGACCACCCATGGCACTCCTCTACCAACACGCATCAGGAACCCGGTTGCGCGGCACGTTGGCCGGATTCTTCATCGTCGGCGTGTCGATCTCGCTAGTATCACTTGCCTTCATCGGGCGGGTGGGACGAGAAGAACTTGGGCTGGCCCTCATGCTGCAGCCAGGGATCTTGTTAGGGTTCGCCGTGTCGTCGCGAGCGATCGGCTGGCTCGACGGCGGCCACACGCGGTCGGCCGTGCTAACCGTTGCAGCCGTCATGGCTGTCGTCGTGATTCTGAACGAGTTCCTGTAGCTAGTTCGCGAGCCCTGCAACAGCCAAAATGGTCGTCAGCACGACCCGTAAGCCGCGCACGGTTGGGTCGGGGTCGACGTCAACCCACTCGTCAAGCGAATGGCTCCGGCCGCCGAGCCCACCACGACCAATCGTGATGGCTGGTATACCCAGACTGATCGGCAAGTTGGCGTCAGTACTCGACGTCCGCGGCATTGACTCGATCCCAAATACCCGCGCCGCGGCCACTGCCGCCTGCATGATCGGCGCACCGACCGGTGTCAGACCCGACGGACGGTCCCCGATCAACTGAAGTTCGAGTTCGATCGACCCCTGGGACACGGACCGAGTGGTATTTTCCTGATCGACCGCCAGATCCATCGCAATCAAGAACGCCTCGACGAGCCTGTCAAGTTCTTCAGGCGACTCCGACCGCATATCGACGTCCATCGAGGTCTCGAACGGAATTGAATTGACCGAAGTGCCGCCGCGTACGATACCGACACTGAGCGTCGTCTTCGGATCTTGTGAGACCTGGATGGCTGCGAACCGCTGCACGGCGCCGGCCATGGCGAAGGCCGGGTTGACGAGCCCGAAGGCGCCGTAGCTATGCCCACCCGGTCCCCGGAAGATGACCCGGTAGCGGCGGCTCCCGAGCGCGCCGTTCGTAATCGTGACCTGGTCTCCAGATTCGACGGAGATGAACTGCGCGATCCGGTCCCGATAGGCACCCTCACGAAACAGATATTTCACCCCGCGTAGGTCGCCCGGCCCTTCTTCTCCGACGTTCCCGACAAAGAGGATGTCGGACGTCGTGGACACCGAAGCGGCATTCAGCGCGCGGATGACGGTTAGCACGGCAGCTAGCCCGGTCGTATCATCACCGATGCCTGGTGCCATTAGCCTGGTGCCCTCCCTGCGAACGGTCACATCCGTCTGCGGGGGAAAAACCGTGTCGAGATGCGCGGCGACCGCGACCAGTGGTCCACCGCCCACGCCCCGGCGGACACCCATGACATTGCCAATCTTGTCCTGTTCGACATCGTCAAGCCCGGCCGCCCGTAACATCTCAAGGTACACCGCCGCGCGAGCTTCCTCTGCAAAGGGAGGCGCCGGAATTTCCGTTAGCTGCATCAACTCTCGGACGAAGCGGTCGTAGTCCTGGCCAAGGTAATCGAGGGCGGCCTGGTATGCCGGACTCCCCTGGATCGCCGAAACGTTGGCCGCCGGCTGAGCCGTGGCGGTAGACGCCAGCGCGCCCAACACAACCACCGTAATGAACCGTATCGTCATTCTGGACTCCAGACAGCCGCAGGGTAACAAGCCCGCACCACGGTCGCAACCAGTGCGCCGACTTTCACCGACTACACTTTGCGGTGAGCTATACTTGGGGTCGATGCCGATTTACGAGTATCAGTGTCGCGAATGCGACCACCGTTTCGAGATCCTCCAACGGATGGGCAAAGGCTCCCAAAAACTCGCCTGTCCGAATTGCGACCGCAAAACCCTTGACAAACAGTTTTCCATCTTCTCCGGCTCGGTCGCGGGTAACGTCGGGTCCGCCAATGCAGACGCCTGTGGGTCCGGGCGTTTCACCTGAGCAGCCTGATTCAGCGGCCCGGTGGGCCGCCGCCGAAATGGCTCTCTAAGCAGTCACGACTTTCACAGCCACAGACGGGTCAGAAAATGTGGTTTCGCCAACCAGTCCGGATACATCAGCACCCGGCAGCGGTAAGAGACACGACTTTGGCTGGCCCTGCCGCGGTCTCGTTCAGGGAGCCGGTGCGGTAACCCTGCAGATCGACCGTGACGTGCTGGAAGCCAGCAGCGCGAAACTCTCGTACGACGACTTGACGAAGGTCAGTTTCAAACAGCCGCGGAATCTCCTCCGGTGCCACTTCGATCCGCGCAACTACGTCGTCATACCGCACGCGACAGACCTTGAACCCCTGGGCGTGCAGCGCCCGCTCGCAACGCCACACCTGCGTCAGTCGTTCCGCCGTGATCTCCGTGCCATACGGGAACCGGCTGGATAGACAGGCCAGCGCGGGCTTATTCCACACGGGCAACCCGATCCGGCGCGCAGCTTCACGAACATCGTCCTTTGTAAACCCCAACTCGTCCAGTGGTGAACGAACGCCCCGCTCCAGTGCCGCCTTTCGCCCCGGGCGGTAATCACCGCGGTCGTCGACGTTGAAGCCATCCAGCACGTGCGGAATTCCCAGACCACGCGCATGCTCCATTGCCACTTCGTAGGTCTCGACCTTGCAGAAATAACAGCGGTTGATCGGATTAGCTGCGTATCGAGGATCGTCAAGTTCGTGGGTTTCAATGAGCACGTGCCGAGCGCCAAGCTGCTCGGCGAGGCGGCGCGCGTCAGCGCCCTCTTCGGGTGCTAGGCTCGGCGACACGGCCGTGAGCGCAACAGCGCCTTCGCCCACGACTGCAACTGCTTCGGCGAGGAGATAGCCAGAGTCGACACCGCCCGAGAAACAGACAACCATCTGCTGCATCTCACGCAGCAACGAGTGGAGATGTGTGATCTTTACGTCGAGCACAGGCATCGCAAGTAAGCTAATTCTGAAGGTTCACGAGTGAAAAAACGTCATCAGCCCGTATCCACCGTCACAATCAACTCATGCTGGCTCTGAAGAACGCCCGCCCGTGCCAAGTTTCACCTGCCGGACGCTCCCAGCGTCCGTCGCGAACGTCGCCCACGGTCGTGAGGGTGTTGTCGAACACGTAGGTATCTGGACTTACCTTGCCCCCACCAGCAAGATCGGCGAACCGAGCACGCGAGACGCGCTCAATCGTATCGCCCCGCCGGAACAGCACGGGCCCTCGGTCGGCCAATGTCACACCAATCGTCTTTTCTAGACGCTGAATCTCCCGGACCAAGGCGTCCACGGAGCACCCCGACGCTCCGGCCGCTGATTCATCAACACCGATGAACAAGAAACGATTGAACCTCCAGTCGCGGGCTGCGGTTAGATGCGCTCGATGGGCAGTCCAACCCGTTAGAAATCCGTCGACTTCGACGAGCAGGCGCTCGGAATCGGCATGCGAGAGTTCATGATCGGCGGCAAAAATCCACAAGCGTGCCGAGCCAGGCAACTGCTCGAAGGAAGTCAACGGCATGGTTTGTGTCCTCGCCGCTTCAGGGTGGGCGCGCCGAACCGATTGAGCACGCTTACCGACCGCGCTAGTTCGTCGTCTCGCCCTGAAGCCCCTGGGCCACGCGCTCCACGTCGCTAAGGACGCGAAGTAGGTTGCCGCCCCAAAGTTGCGTAATATCCTCTTCGCTATACCCGCGCCGGACAAGTTCGAGCGTAACGTTGAAGGTCTCGCTGGCATCATTCCAGCCGACAATCCCTCCGCCGCCATCAAAATCAGAGCTGATGCCGACGTGATCGATACCGATCAGCTCAACGGCATGGTCAATGTGGTCAACGAAATCCTGGACGTTGGCCGGCGGCCACTGCTCGTCAAGTTCCATCATGCGACGGTCGTACTCCGCACGCTGCTCGTCGCTGAGATTCCGAACCCCAGCCCGGCCCTCGACCCCCATCTCCTCTCGGAGAGCAGCGACCGCTTCCTGCTTCTCTAGCGGTACCGACTTAACGAACGCGCCGAGCGCGACGGTCTGAATAACGCCGCCATTATCCCGGAGCGCCAGCAATTGTTCGTCGTCCATGTTGCGAGGATGATCGTTGATAGTGACCGTGCTGGAATGCGAGGCCATTACTGGGGCTTGAGATGCCGCCGTCGCGTCGAGCATCGCCTGCTTCGAGATATGGGACACGTCGACCATGATCCCAAGACGATTCATCTCAGCCACGACCTCCTCACCGAATCCGCTCAATCCATCATGCTCGGACTCGGGCTCGTGGTCGCGTGGCGTTGCCGAGTCGGCGATATCGTTGTGCCCGCCGTGCGCCAGCGTGATATAGCGCGCACCCAACTCGTGATACTTCTCAAGTAGCGACAGGTCCTTGCCAATAACGTAGCCGTTCTCAATGCCGATCATCGCAACCAGTCTGCCGCTCGCATGTATCCGCTGGACATCATCGGTCGTGTAGGCGAGCTCAATCTCGTCTGGGTACATTTCCTCAGTCATCCGGTGAATCGCCTCGAACTTCGTCATTGCGTCGGCTTTCGCCTGCTCGTAGTTCTCAGCTGTGCGCTCGGTTTGGCCGACGAAGACAATGAAAAACCCAACGTCAAGGAGCCCTTCGCGCATCTTGGGCAAATCGACCTTCCGGTCACCCCGCACACCGGGGTCAACTTCTTCGGTGGCAAAGTTGAAAGGAATGTCGTCGTGCGTGTCGATGGTAAGCGCGCGCTCGTGAATTCCGCGTGCCAACTCGACGATCTCTGCCTCGGTCGGTTCGGACGAAACCTCAACTTGTTCTGTGCCACCACTGCACGCCCAAGCCCCCACGACGAGCAGCAGTACGGCCATCAACATCAGTAATTTTCGTGTCATGACATCCTTCCCCACTTCGACCTTCCCACGGACGGTTAAAAAACAGTAAATCGATCGCGGCAGGTCGGCCGCCGCGCATCACCAGATCAGCCGGCGGTTACGCAGCCGTCGTCATGTAGTTCCCCGCGTTTGCCGCAATGTGGCGAACACCCTCAAGTAGACGGTCCACTTCGTGCGGCATGTTGTAAAAGTGGGTCGACGCACGAACACCGTTCAAGTTGCCAGTGCCCATGGTACGGATATGCACACGGAACTCGTCGAACAGGGCCGTGACAACATTCCGCATCGGAATATCGTGAACCGAGAACAGCGTGATTCCGGCGCTTAGCCCCCGGTCACTTGACGTCCACAGGTGCACACCTGGAATCTCCTTTAACCCCTCCTTTAGACGCGTGCTAAGCTGCCGGTCGCGTTCCTCGATGTTTCTCTTGCCTATCGTCTCTTGGAGATCCACCGCGTCAGCCATCCCGAGTACCGACGGCACGTTGTGCTGGCCAACCGATTCGTAGCGCGTTGCCGTCGCTCCTTCGCGTGGCGGCCCACCCATGAGCGGCCAAACCTGATCCTGAACGTCACGCTTAACGTAGCAGATACCGGTGCCGCCACCCGCGAGTAGCCATTTCTGCCCCGCAGCCGAATAATGATCGCAGTCCATCTCGTGGAAGTTGAGGTCGATCATCCCGAGCGGGTGCGCACCATCTACTGACACGAGGACACCGCGCCGGTGCGCCATCTCGGACAGCATTTTGATCGGCGTCACGAGCCCGGTAACGTAGGTAATATGGCTCACCATGATGGCACGGGTCCGCGGTGCGATCGCCCGTTCATAGAGGTCAACGATCTGATCGGCGCTTTCGGGCGGCGACGGCAGGTCGATCACGTTGATCTTGATCCCTTTGCGCTCCATGAGAGTGAGATACGGCCCCCGACCACCGCCGTGCTCGTGCGAGTTCATGAGCACTTCGTCACCTTCACGCCAATCTAGACCGTGCGCAAAAATGTTCATTCCCTCAGTCGTGCTGCGAGTCAAAGCGACCTCAGAAGGGTCGGCGCCGACAAAGGGCGCGATCTTTTCGCGGACCGCATTGATGTCGTCCCGCCGATAGTTATTCGTCGGATCCTCGGCAATCTCCCGCAAGATACGCTCGTTCTTCTCAAGAACGACTCGTGGCATCGGACCCTGCGTGCCGTTGTTCATAAAGGCTAAGCCGTCAACGATGTTGAACTGCGAGCGAACCTTCCACCAATATGCCTCATCGACCATCCCGCCAGGGTGGAGCCCGTCAAGCGATAGCGCGGGCACCGGACGTTGCCCAGGCTCGACGCTCGCACCCAACAGGCTCGTAGAGAATCCACCGACCGCAGCAGCGGCGGAAGTCCCGAGGAACTGACGACGTGAAAACCGTAATCCCTGCCTACCCATACACCCCTCCTCCAACCGTGCGGCACTTCGTCCCAAGGCCAGCGGCTGACCCACGGTGCCAAGCTTTCCAGAAACGCCCACATCATGTCACGATCGTATGGCGGTGGCCATCGAAAGCGGCACGCCGACGGCTACGGAGGGCCGCTACCAATCACTAGAGACCGGTCGGGCTGATTAAGCCGATCGTGCGTTATCCTTCTATTAATACACCAATGCCACTCCTCGGCCTCGACATCGGCACCGGTGGGAGCCGCGCACTTCTCATCGACGAAACCGGGACGGTCATAGCTTCGGCGACCGAAGAACACGAGCACTTCGCATCACCCCAAACCGGGTGGGCCGAGCAATCTCCCGATGATTGGTGGCGCGCGAGCCAGGCGGCCGTGCGTGCAGCGCTTGCCAACGCGTCTTGCTCTATCGGCGACGTCCAGGGCATTGGACTGTCGGGACAGATGCACGGCTCGGTACTTCTCGACGTCGCCGATGCGATTATCTGTCCCGCGCTCATCTGGTGCGACCAACGTACCGAAGCCGAATGCCAATGGCTCACCGAACATGTAGGCCGGGAACGTCTGATCGAGTTGACGTCAAATCCAGCGCTAACCGGTTTCACGCTACCGAAGCTGCTCTGGGTCCGTTCCCACCAGCCTAAGCTATGGGACAAAGTGCGGAGTGTTTTGTTACCCAAGGACTACATCCGTTTCAAACTGACCGGTGAGCGCGCCACCGATGCGGCCGACGCGTCAGGCACACTGCTCTTCGACGTCGCGCACCGGCGGTGGTCCGCGGAAATGCTCAAAGCAACGGACCTGGATGCCGCGGTGCTGCCCTCCGTTTACGAAGGTCCGGAAATCACGGGACGGTTGACGCCTCGGGCCGCAAACGAGATCGGCCTCGCGGCTGGCACACCTGTGGTCGCTGGCGGCAGCGACCAGGCGGCCGGCGCCGTCGGCATGGGAATCGTGAAACCTGGTGCCGTGAGCGCAACGATTGGCACGTCGGGGGTCGTATTCGCGGCGACCGACGGCCCCGCTCTCGACCCAGAAGGACGTGTTCATACGTTCTGTCACGCTGTGCCAAACCGCTGGCACGTCATGGGTGTCACGCAGGCGGCTGGCCTCTCGCTCCGCTGGTTCCGGAACCGGTTCGGAGCAGGCGAGGACGACGGCCGAGACCCCTACGACCGTCTCGCCGACGAAGCTGCCACAGCACCCGTAGGGAGCGACGGCGTTCTTTGGGCGCCGTATCTCATGGGCGAACGCACACCTCATCTCGACGCCAACGCTCGCGCCGCACTGGTTGGCCTTGCGGCGTCGCATACGCGCGCCCACGTCGTGCGCGCGATTCTCGAGGGTGTGGCATTCAGCCTCCGTGACTCGTTCACGATTCTCGAAACCATGAAGGTCCCAGTCCACGAAATCCGACTGGGCGGCGGCGGCGCACGCTCGGCACTCTGGCGCCAGATTCAGGCCAACGTCTACCGCCAGCAGGTTTCGAGACTCGCAACTGAAGAAGGTGCGGCGTTCGGAGCAGCGCTCCTGGCCGGTGTTGGCACCGGCGTCTGGGCAACGGTCGACGAGGCGTGCGACACCACCGTGACTGTGACCGATCACGTCGATCCGAATGACACAGACGCCGCTCTCTTGGAACGCCAATATGCGCGGTATCGAACACTCTATCCGGCACTCAAGACAATGCCACCGGTTGCAGATTAATCTTGAGATCTTTGGACTCTAGTCTTTGGTGCCGTTCAGGGCACCAGAGACAGAGCCGTGAACCCACAGACTCCACGAGGACTGACCATGCACTCCGACCCCTACGCACCTCACCCGGAACATAAGTTCTCCTTCGGTCTCTGGACTGTTGGTAATCGCGGGCGCGACCCCTTCGGCGACGCCGTGCGTCCTCCAGTTAAGCCGGGCGACCTGGTTCGCCTACTCGGTGAGGTCGGCGCCTGGGGGGTCAACCTCCACGACAACGACCTAGTACCGATCGATGCCTCTTCTGCCTATCGCAACCAGATCGTGCGCGACTTTAAGAAGGCCTGCACCGACCAAGGCGTCGTCACATCGATGGTCAGCGCCAATCTATTTTTTGATCCCGTGTTTCGGGATGGGGCCCTGACAGCAAATGACCCCGCCGTGCGCGCGTATGCGCTCCAGAAAACTCTACGCGCGATGGACCTCGGCGCGGAACTCGGCGCGAAGACCTACGTCATCTGGGGCGGCCGTGAAGGCACTGAAACTGATGCTTGCCGGCGACCCGACGATGCGGTCGTACGGCTGCGCGATGCGGTCAACTACCTGTGCGAATATAACCTCGCGAATGGTTACGGCTACCGTATCGCGCTCGAAGCGAAACCGAACGAACCGCGTGGCGATGCCTACTTCCCCACCACGGGCGCCTATCTCGCCTTCATCACCACACTCGCACACGCCGACATGGTCGGAGTCAATCCCGAGGTCGCCCACGAGCACATGGCAGGCCTCAACATCACCCATGCGGTCGCGCAGGCCTGGGAGGCCGGGAAGCTCTTCCATATCGATCTAAACGATCAGGTCATCGGACGCTACGACCAAGACTTCCGATTCGCCGCAGCGAACCCCAAAGCAGCATTTTTTCTAGTGAAGTTCCTCGAGGATGTCGGTTACAACAACCCGCGTCACTTCGACGCCCATGCCTACCGCACTGAGGACCACGAAGGCGTGAAGGATTTCGCCCGTGGCTGCATGCGCTCCTACCTCATCCTGAAGGATAAAGCGGCACGCTGGAATGCCGACCCTGAGATCCAGGCAATCCTCACAGAAATCGAGAGGGACCGGCCGGGTGTCCCAATAGTCGAGAAGTACAGCGAGTCACACGTAAAGGCGCTACTTGCCTACTCCTTCGACCGAATCGAAATTGGTAAACGCCGGCTTCCATACGAACGACTCGATCAATTGACAATAGACCTGTTGCTGGGCGTGAGAGATGGTCGCGCTGCCGGCACTACGCCTACACGAAAGGCACCCTGACCAGGCATGCTCGACACCATCATCCTTGTCGCCTACTTCCTCGGCATCTTCACAATCGGTTTCCACTTCGCGCGGAAGGAGCGAACAAGCCGCAACTACTTTCTGGCCGGCCGACACGTCGGCTGGTTCGCCATCGGGGCGTCGGTCTTCGCGACGAACATCGGCAGCGAGCACTTCATCGGCCTCGCCGGGTCAGGCGCATCGTCCGGTCTCGCAGTCGGGGCTTACGAATGGTCGGCTAGCCTGTGCCTCTTCGTCCTCGGCTGGTTGTTCTTACCGCATTACCTCAAGACCCGCGTCTTCACGATGCCCGAGTTCCTGGAGCGAAGATTCAGCCCGGGGTGCCGCACCTATCTCACGTGGGTTTCGGTCTTCGCCTATATCTTCACAAAGGTCTCGGTCTCATTGTTCGCCGGCGGCATCCTAATCCGTGAAGTGTTCGGCTGGGACTACATGACGTCCGCGATCCTGCTGGTAATCGCAACCGGCGCTTACACGATCGCTGGCGGTCTCGCGGCCGTGATCTACACCGACCTAGTCCAGGCATTTATCCTGATCGGTGGCGCGATCCTGCTGACGACACTCGGCCTGAACGAGGCGGGCGGCTTCGCCGCTTTGCGGGCGGCACTTCCTGACGAGTTCTTCCACATGTTGAAACCGGCGAGCGACCCACTGTACCCGTGGCCGGGAACGACGCTTGGCACGATCATCCTCGGGATCTGGTACTGGTGCACCGACCAGGTAATCGTCCAGAAGACGCTCTCCGCAAAGCACCTAGATGACGCACGCAAGGGGACGATCTTCTGTGCCGCGCTGAAGATCTTACCGGTCTTCATCCTGGTCCTGCCCGGGCTTATCGCCAAGGCGCTCTGGCCAGAGGACGTGACCGGCGACAACGCCTATCCGTTACTCGTCCTCCGTCTGCTGCCGGCGGGCGTGCAAGGTTTAATGATTGCTGCATTGCTGGCGGCGCTCATGTCTTCGCTGAGTTCGGTCTTTAACTCGTGCTCGACCCTGCTTACGATGGACGTCTACAAGAGGCGGAACCCAGAGGCTGCCGAGAAGACACTGGTCTTCGTCGGACGTATGACGACGGCAGTCGTCGTCGTCGTCAGTATCCTCTGGATCCCGTTCATCCAGCACCTGAACACCGAGATCTACCAATATCTCCAGAGCATTCAGGCGAGCTTGGCCGCGCCGATCACAGCGACCTTCCTTATCGGTATCCTCTGGAAGGGAGCCACAGCACGCGCGGCCCTAACGACGCTCGTCTTCGGAGGTATCATGGGTGGCGGGCGATTCCTGCTCGACGTCTTACACAACGGCCTCGGCTGGGACCTTGGCGGCCTCAACACGGTCGTGGAGTTTAGCTTCCTGAATTTCTCCGTCATCCTCTTCTTTGTTTCGGTTGGCCTGATGTTCTGGCTGAGCCAACCGAGCGAGCAACGTGACCCCGACGGCCTCGTCGACGTCACGCTCGACTGGAAGAACCACACCGCCGAGATTGCCGGCCGGACGACCGAGAAAATCATGACCGGCATTATTACCGTCGCGATCATCGGACTGTGGGCGTATTTTGGATAATAAGAATCTCTGGTCTCTAGTCTTTGGCTGTCCCCAAACACTAGAGCCGTCGAGTCGAAAATATGTCACGTGAAATTCTCGTCGAGGTGTGCGTCGATGCAATCGACGGCGCGGTCGCGGCCGAGGCAGGCGGCGCGCAGCGCGTTGAACTGTGTGCGGCGCTGCGCGAAGGCGGGCTAACACCGAGTGCCGGCACGATCGCCGTGACAAGACGACGGCTGACGGTCGATGTTCACGTAATGATCCGACCGCGGGGCGGTGACTTCCTCTATTCTGAAGCCGAGTTTGCGTCAATGCGGCGCGACGTGGAGATGGCGAAGCATTTGGATGTTAACGGCGTTGTCTTTGGTCTACTGACACCGGATGGCAGCGTGGACATGAAGCAAACGGAACAACTTACCGAGCAAGCTCGGCCAATGTCAGCCACCTTTCATCGCGCGTTCGACATGGCCAGGGACCCAACGCGGTCGTTGGAAACTCTGATCGAACTCGGAATCGACCGGGTGCTGACTTCCGGTCATGAAGCATTCGCCTCCGAGGGGATCGACCTCCTTCGCGAACTCGTTGCCCAAGCCGGCGACCGGATCGTTGTAATGCCGGGGGGCGGGATTGACGAGCAAAGTCTACCAAGGATTCTCAACACCACCGGTGCGCGAGAAATTCATGTCACGGGCACAAAGGGGGTTGAGAGCGGCATGACGTATCGCAACCCACGGTGCTTCATGGGCATTGAGCCAGGCTCGTCCGAGTTTTCAACGACCATGACTGACGTCAATCGCATCCGTGCCTTGGTACAGTTGACGCAATAGTCTGGTGCTGGTCTCCGGATGTAGCTGAGAACCTGCGCCCGCTCATCGACGGTAGCGGCTGCAATCAGGGGTCCACAACTAACTGTGCTCGCCCGTCGAGGCGAACTGTTATTTCGCTGTCGTCTTCGAAGACCACCCTGACGTCGCGCGGCTCGTCGGCCCAATCAGTCAGCTCGAAACCGCCCGCACCCGGCCTGACGGCGATGCTGTCGAGACCAAACCCCAACCCACGCTCCCGGTCGATATAGACCTGACCGAAGTGGTCGGTAATCCGGTTGTAGGCCTCGCTGGCGGCACCGTTGCCCCAGTCATAGATCGTGAAGACCCCGATCCCCACCCCCTCCGGGCTCGTCGTCCCACCGTGCCCATAGTTCTCCATCGTGAAGCCGTAGTCTTCAGGACCAAAAAACGGGTGGGCCTGCTCCCACTGTTCCCGTGCCATTGGATTCTCGGGTGCGTACATCATGACGAACGACGACTTAAGTGCCGCGACCCCACGCTCGAAGAGGTGGGAATCTCCCGTCGCTTGGAAATAACGAAGAAACAACTCCGCAAACAAACTCTGCCGTGAATCGTTCCACTCGCCGTCGGTGTTCATCACGCCGAAGCCACCCAGCGCCGGCACATAGATGAAAGGGGGCTGCCAGACCTGTTGGACCATCGAGAGCTCATCCAAAGTCCGTCGTCCCCAGCCTAGATACCGCTCGTCCCCGGTGACCCGCCAACTCTCGTAGAGTGCTTCCGCGGTCCAGAACATCGAAAACGTGTTCTGCTTAAACATGCCATTCCGTTCAAATACTCGTCCCACGTGCGTGTCCTGACCGAAGGCATTGCAAGACCAATAGGTCTCGAAATCCTCCCAGCGCCCCGTGCGGAGCGGGCCATCGACCACGGCCTCCATTGCGACCAGCGCTGCGTCTTGATAACGGGTCTGTCCAGTCATCTCTGCGAGCTTTAACAAAAAGGTGACGCTCATGCTCGTCTCGGGCGAATCACGGAACACGGCCGACGGTTCGAGTGTCTCGGGATGCAGCCACGACGGGAAGAAGCCGCTCGGCTCCTGCAAGGTCAAGAGCTTGTCAGCGTATGTGCGCGCGTAACCGAGCAAGTCCGAATCCGGCTCGAGCTCTTCGTACCACCGGAGCATGAGGAGCGCCGTCCAACTGGCGTCGAGCACGTGATACCAAGCATCTCGACCGTCTCGGGCAACCCGTGGAACACGGCCGTCGATAGATGCACCGAGGTTGTCAGGGCTGCGGTTCGAGTTCGTCCAGTATGAGTGTTCCCAGCCTCTCGGGCGACGGTACGTCTTACTGGCGATCGTGACGCTCTCGTTGTCTGTTTTAATTACAGAAGGAAAGATGCCGTCGCGCATCGGCGCGGCCAAAGCGAGCGCCTTCGTCAGTTTCGCCTTCTCCTCCAAATCGGCTGATCCAACCCGGCGAGCCCACCGCATAACACCGGACGCGCTGCGTAACGATGAAAACCAGGCCTGATTCCAGATCGAGAGGAATTCTCGCTGCTCCCACTCACCCGGGTAGTTCGGCGACTGGGTAACATTAACGATGAATTGTGGAGCACCGACACGCGTCCCGCCGATCTCAAACTCCTGCCAGACCGCATCTGCCCACGAGTCGAAGGCCCAGTCGTAGGTCCGCTCGACATATCGAGCCATCGGCACCCTGTTCGGTTCACCCTCCGCGTAGAGCGGCCGGGCCCAACGCTCCCAAAGGAACTGCGACACGCGGCGCCATGGATTAAATGGCTCCGCCGTGTCCTCGTATGCCGTCACAAAAAATGCAAGTTCGAGCTGTCCAGGCCCAACTGTCATCCCCGGAGCCTTCTGATAAAGGACATGGGTCGGAATCGACGTCAGCGACATGCCGACCCACGCGCGTCCGACTCGCGCGTCATAGTCCAGATACCAGGGATTGGCGGAGCGTTGGCCGACCAAGTCAAGGTCCGGGACGATGGCGAGAGTCGCTGGCCCTTCAGCAACGATGATGGCCGGCGACCGGAAAACGTGCTGGGCCGCCACGTAGCCATCGTCGGGCGTCAGGTGCGGCAGCCAGTGAAAATCAGGTTCAAGTTCGAGCGTTATCGCCACCGCCAGGTCGTCTTGCTGGATCGCTCGGTCTGTGCTCCAGCGGAGGCCAACTCGCGACCACCCCCCGTCGAACGCTTCGACCTCAACCTCGGGTGACCCCAAGTCGGCCAAAACGGGCAGACTGAAGGTGGCAAACGACCGGCCAGCAGACTCAATCCGATATCCGTCCCCGGCCCGAACGACGCGTGTCGCTAGCGGTTCTTCGCTAACGTGACCCACCGGCTCGGAAGCGCAGCCTATGAAGAACACGATCGGTGCAAGCCAGCAGGTCACTCTAACGCCCATGGGTCTCTCCTGTTGACGCAGTGCGGGTCCCGACGAACCAGAGTATACGGAAGGACCCGGACAAAACTGACTAGGGTGCGAGCACCGCGTCCGCGATCGCTAAATACCCCGTCGCGGCGCCGAGCAGCTGGCTGACCTCGAGATACTCGTCACACACGTGTGCGTTGTGCTCAGAAGACGGACCGAAGCCGACGGTCGGCACGCCGACAGCACCAGCGCTGTAGGCAGCATTCGTGCAGAATTGATAGCTTCGCATCGAGGGATCGAGCCCGGCGCGACGCAATCCAGCGAGTGCCTGTTGCACCAGCACATGCGATTCATCAATCTCCCAAGG
>DBHR01000033.1 GCA_002296225.1 Acidobacteria bacterium UBA823
AAATTCTTCAAGAGCGTCGGTGGGGTGTCTGCGGTCGCGCTCATGACGTCTGAGCAGAAGGCCGATGCCCTCGAGCATTTCATGGAAGAGGAACTTGAGGAGCACATGCTCGACCAGGGTCGGCAGTCCGGGGTCTTCCCGACCGTCGCCGAGCTCGCCGAACAGAACAAGGACCTGACCCGTCGGGCCCGCAGAGGGATCGGCGGCATGTTCGTCGCCCGCGGTGATGGCCAACTCCGTCCGCTCCAACCGATGCCGGAAAAGCCGACGCTGCTCGACTTCTACAAGTATCGCTTCGGGACGGGAACCCACGTTCAGCAGAGCGCCGCACGCGCCTTGAAGACCGGCATGCCCGAAAAAGTCGTCCTGGCCTGCCTCCTGCATGATGTGGTCAATGGCCTGATGAGCGCGGACCACGGGTGGTGGGGCGGCCAGTTGATTGAGCCCTACGTGCCCGAGGAAACAGCCTTTGCCGTTCGCTACCACTCGACGCTGCGCTTCTTCCCGGACTCGGATTACGGATATGAGTATCCGGAAAGCTACCTTCGCATTTTCGGCAGTGATTACGTGCCGGAGCCCTATCTGCAGCGCACCTACAAGATGGTCCGAGAGCATAAGTGGTATGAGTATTCCCGGCTTGTGACGGTGAATGACCTCTACGCATTCGACCGTAGCAAGACAGTGTCGATCGAACCGTTCATCGACATCATCGGGCGCCACTTCAAGCAGCCCAAGGAAGGGTTGGGTTGGGACAACTCGTCGTCGTCCCACATGTGGCGAACGATCATCAATCCGGACCGTCGCCTATAAGAACCGTCGTCGAAGACCTGTCCTCGAAGGGGGCGCGCGCTTCAAGCGTGCGCCCCCTTTCTTTTTGGCAATCATTAGGCCGTTTTCACGTTTAGCCCGCCAGATTCTTTGCTGGGCAATGTCACCCGTTCTGCCCACGCGGCTCACGCTATAATGGCCCCGCTGTCCCAGCACTATCGTGGCTGAAGGACTGAGGCAGCCAGACCATAGAGGAAGTGACCCGGGAGGCTGAGCTGTGAAAAAACGAACGAAGCCAATCACAAAACGTTCGGTGAACCGTCGTCGATTCCTGCAAGGCGCGGCAGCCGGGGCTGCTGGTGCGGCCATGCTTGTGGGCGGGAAGGCCTCCAGCGCACAAGCCTCATCCGCCGACCCAACCCTGGCAGCAGGCCTGAGCCCAACTGACGGTAAGGCAGCGGAGGAAAGTCAAGCCTTCACCCGAACCCCTAAGGTCAGCGCTTTCATCGTGGAGCAGCCGGGCTCGGACCACATGGTTGACGTATTCCGTGCACTCGACATCGAATACTGCGCCTCGAATTGCGGCTCAAGCTTTGACGGCCTGCAGGAGTCGATCGTCAATCACGGCAACAATCAGATGCCAGAGTTCCTGACGTGCCTCCATGAAGAGTCCGCCGTCGCCATGGCACACGGCTACGCCAAGATCGAGGGCAAACCGATGATGGCCCTGTTTCACGGCACCGTCGGACTCCAACATGCCACCATGGCGATTTATAACGCCTACGTCGACCGGGTGCCGATTTATATGGCGGTCGGACTCGACTATGAAGGACCGGTATCTGCCCATAACGCCACCGACCTCGCCGCGATCGTCCGGAACTTCGTAAAGTGGGACCATCAACCTAACTCGCTGACGGACTTTGGCCGATCCGCTGTGCGCGCCTATACGCTGGCGACAACGCCGCCGATGGCGCCCGTGCTCCTGGTCCTTGACGCCGCACTTCAGAAAGCCCAGGTCGAACACGCGCCAAACGTTCCACGAATGTCCCTTCCTAAATTTCCGAGTGCCGATATCGCCTCGGTGAGGGACATTGCTCGTCTATTAGTTGATGCGGAAAACCCTCGTATCAATACCGGCCAAGCCGCGCGAACGCAGGAAGGCATTGACCTGCTCGTGGAGTTGGCTGAACTGTTGCAATTACCCGTTAATGGCGTGAGTAACCGGCTCAATTTCCCTTCCCGCCATCCGCTCCAAGGCACCGGCACGGGCGAGCCAGACTTGATTCTCAATCTGGAACCCGGTTCGCGAATTGGCACTACGCCAAGTACGCCTCGGCCGGCTAGCGGAAGCACCACGTCTAACAGTAGTTCCAAGCTCACAACAATCACGATCAGCTCGGCTGAATTCCTCGTCACGAGTAATTTCAATGTCTTTGGCAACGGTGCGGGCAGCGCTGATCTCGTCATCGCCGCTGACGTCCAAGCAACACTCCCGGCGTTGATCGACGAAGTCCGTCGTCTCATCACCGACGATCGAAAGCGGTTCTTCGAGGATCGTGGCGCAAAGATCGCCACCGTGCATGCACGGGCGCGCCGCCGTGTGATCACGGACGCGCGCTACGGCTGGGATGCTACGCCGGTGAGCCTGGCGCGCCTCACAGCAGAACTATGGCCACTCATTAAGAACGATGATTGGTCGTTCGTTTCTCCGCAGCGGTTTCTCGGGAACTGGCCGAGCCGCCTGTGGGACATGAAAAAGTCTCATCACTTTATCGGAGCACACGGCGCGGGCGGGATGGGTTACGGCGCGCCCGCCGCAGTCGGTGCAGCGCTCGCGAATCGGAAGCATGGACGGATTTCCATCAACATCCAGGGTGACGGCGACCTAAATTATGCGCCGGGGGTGCTGTGGACGGCGGCGCATCATCAGATTCCGCTACTGACGATCATGGCAAATAACCGCGCCTACCACGCCGAGGTGATGTTCCTCCAAAAACAGTGCGCGGCCCGCAATCGCGGCGTGGACCGCGCGCACATCGGCACAACGATCACTGACCCCAACATCAACTACGGCCAAATGGCACAGGCCTACGGAATTTACGGCGAGGGTCCGATCGAGCATCCGAATGATCTCGTCCCAGCACTGCGCCGGGGGCTCGAACGAGTCAGAGCCGGAGAACCGGCCGTAATCGATGTCCTGACACAGCCTCGAGGGTGAGGAGCGCAACATGACCCGCATTCGACCGGTCGGCCTTGCCCTGCTGGCAATCGGAGCCCTGTTCGTAGGCGTCCAAGCCACGGCTCCGCAACGCGGCAGTGATCTCATCGGCGATATCGATTCCGGCGAGGTCCTGTTCAAGGAGTACACCTGTCACGGTTGCCATGGGTCGACCGCGGAAAATGGCTTGGGAACCAGACTGAACCCGCCGCGGATGCGCCAGGCCCGTTTCATTCAGTATCTTCGTAACCCCACTAACCCCGAGCGAATGCCACCGTACCAGCAGCCGGAAGTGTCAGACCAGAAGCTAGCCGACATTTATGCCTTCCTCCAGTCGTTGCCATCGGCATCTCCTGACGTGGAGGATATTCCCGTTTTGCAGGCGATTCTCGGAGAATTGCGCAACTAGAACCACGCCGGTCGCAC
This sequence comes from Acidobacteria bacterium UBA823, assembly GCA_002296225.1. GTDB lineage: Bacteria > Acidobacteriota > Vicinamibacteria > Vicinamibacterales > UBA823 > UBA823. The sequence continues at coordinate 3,413 of DBHR01000033.1, forward strand.
CGAGCACAGTGAGCGGCAGTGCATTTAGGTGAGGGCTGTCAGTAATGAAGCCGACAAAACTAATATTACATCGCCGTGACATGCTTCGGTTGACCGCCGCGGCCCTCCTCGGTACTGCGGCCGCGCCAGCCGCCTGCACCGGGCCAGACCCGCCTACTGCAAGCTCTTCTGGAAGCCGCGTTAGCCGGGTCCGTCGCTTCACTGTGACCTCCAAGCGTTGGAAGGTCGTCGGCAAGAATTCCCACCTTGATGTCCACGGAGACACGGCGACCGATTCCCTCTTGATCATTGACACGACGAGCGGCCTCCAAGGATTCGGTTGGTCGAGGTCAAATGAAACTGACGCTGCAGAACTTCTAAACAGGGATCCGCTCGACTTCTTTCAACCGGGGCGCGGCATCGCAAGCCCTCTGGGACGGGGTGACGCGCCACTCTGGGACTTGACCGGCAAGATTCTCAACGAACCGGCGTGGCGTCTTCTGGGTGGCTACGGAGCAGAATGGGTGCCCGTATATGACG
>DBHR01000040.1:0-4413 GCA_002296225.1 Acidobacteria bacterium UBA823
TACCAGGCTGAGCCACGCCCCGACCGTTGAATCCATTATGTTACTCCAGCCGCTCATTCGAGCGACAACGACTCGGTTAGAGTGAGCGCGTCGTGATTCGTCATGTCAGTGTGCAACGGTGTCACAGATACCCAACCGTCAGTCATGGCGTGGTGATCCGAACGCTCCAGTTCCTCCCACCGGGCCGGCGCTTGTTCGATCCAGAAACGAAGCACTCCCCGAGGGTCTAACGACTCCGCCACCGCCGCGACGTGCTTGCAACGCCCCTGGACTGTCACACGCATGCCTTTTGCTGGTTTGTGGGGAACATTTACATTGAGAAACGTTCGATTTGGTAGTGGATGTGCCAACAACCGTGCCGTCAGATCGACCGCCACTTTGGCCGCCTGCGTAAAATCGAATTCGCCAGCCGACCGCTCCAATGAAATGGCGAGGCTCGGAATCCCCAGCATTGCTGCTTCCATCGCACCCGCGACAGTGCCTGAACACGCCACGTCATCACCAACGTTCGACCCCTGATTGATTCCTGACACGACGACGTCCGGCAAAGTCTTAAAAACTTTCGTCACGGCTACATTAATGCAATCAGCAGGCGTGCCATCGACAGAGAACCGACGTGGCGCAATCCGATCCAACCGTAACGGTCGTTGCAAGGTTAACGCATGACCGATCGCGCTGGATTCCAACATCGGTGCAACCGCCACCACCTCACCAAGAGCTTCGAGCGCGAGCGCCAACGCTTCTAGGCCGTTGGACCTGATGCCGTCATCGTTTGTAACAAGTATTCGGGTCATTCCAAACGAGCGAGTATACCACGGAGGCAATTCCGCGCTTTGTCCGACGCCGGTTCCGACCGCGGTTCATGGCAAACCTTCCTTCCTCGATGTGATGTCGGAAATCGTCGCAAGGCCGTTGAGCGCAACTCCCCAAGAACGCCCCTCCATATAACAATCTAAACCAGAGGAAAGTTCCGTACAAAGACCAGGCGGCGCAGAACGCCGCCTGGTCGAAACCTTACTCGAACAAAACTACTCAGCGACCGCAGTTTTTAAACAGTGTTCGTCGAATGCAGCGATCAACTGCCGCGCTATCGCGGGTGCCTCCTGCCCCTCAATCTGGTGTCGTTCCATCATATACACCAGCTGTCCATCTCGGAGTAACCCAATCGCCGGGGACGATGGTGGGTATCCAACGAAGAGTGACCGTGCACGAGCCGTCGCCTCGATGTCGGCTCCGGCGAATACCGTGGCAGTCACATCTGGCGTTTCCGAGTGTTGCAGTGCGAGGGCAACGCCAGGCCGCGCCCTCCCCGCCGCGCATCCACACACAGAATTGACGACCATCAGAACGGTTCCTTTTGTATCCTTAATGAGGTCGTCGACTTCGGTTGCCGTCCGCACCTCGCGAACACCCAACCGTGTCAACTCCTCGCGCATCGGCGCAATCATGAATTCCGGATAACCCATACCAAACTCCTTTCGCGTATGCTCTATTGTAATCTAGGTCAGGGTGCTACTCGATGTCTTGCTGTTCAGCACCGCATTGCCGCGGCCGTTGCGATTCTCCCGCCGAACGCCGTAGGCGAGTAAACCGATGAAGCCCCCCCAATTCAGCGCCAGGACGATGAGCATCATTGACCAGGTTTCCCAGGTCATGCTTCGTCGACCTCTCCCCGCATGCTGGCGGCTGCAATGTTCTTATTAAAACTAATCAGCAACAGCAGGGCCACGCTCCACTGCATGAGACAAGTGCCAAGGCTGAACGGGTGCATCGGATTCCACCAAGCCTCCGACTCCGGCGCCGTGACCGCAGCGTAAATCCACCACAGAAACATTGCAGCAAATTCCGCTGGCACGACATACCGCATAAGCCATCCGTAGAACCGACCTAGATTTAAGTTGTTCTCCGGTCCATTGATGAGTTCCTCCCGGAATCGATCCTGTCCGTATTTCGCGACAGCAAACGCAACAAAAAGACCGCTAATCATGAGCGCGTAGCCCCAGACCCAGTCCTGATTCTCGAAGATCGTCATGCTGGTTGCTGATGGAATTCCCATTACTGCCACGCCGCCGGCCACCAACCGAACGGCCCTCTCGCGAATCATTCCACCATCCATGAGTATCCGCGTTGCCATTTCAATCATCGCGATTAACGTAGACAGGGCCGCGCAAAACAGCGCGAGGAAGAATAGCGAAAGTAATACGGTCCCCCCTGGCATGAGGGCGAACAGTTGCGGGATCCAAATGAACGTCAAACCATAATTCCCAGACTCCATCGCAGCAAGAGCATTTTCGGTCGACAGTAGTGCGAACGCGGTCGGTACAATCGCCATACCCGCAAGCAGGGAGGCCGAATTATCTCCAAATCCAATCGTAGATGCGTTTAAGACCACATCGTCGTCCCGGCGCATATAGGTCGCATAAGTCAACAGCATGCCCCACCCCGCACCAGTCGACCAGGCTGATTGCGTCAGCGCGTCGAGCCATGTCTTGTGATTCCTTAATGCAGAAAGATCGGGATTAAACAGGAATTCCAGGCCTCGCTCGGCGCCGGGAAGTGTCAAGGAACGAATTACGGCCACAATCAAGATTAGGCCCAGCGTGGGAATTAGAATTCGATTCGCGCGCTCAATTCCTCCCACCACCCCTCGCTGGATGATATAGGCGCCGATTCCAACAGAGATGAGATGAAAGAAGATCGGCTGCCAGATCGACGTGCTATAGGTCGCCCAGTAGGCGGCCGCCGAGCCCCCCTGGATTCCACCCGTCAATGAAAGGACAAAGTATTTCAGCGCCCATCCTGTCACTACGGTGTAGTAGAAGAGCACCATGATGGTCGTCACGGTGATAAAGCCGCCCATCCAGGCATAGCGCGGGCCCAATAGGCTCACGAACGAGCCAATAACGCCGCGGCGCGTCCTGCGCCCGATTCCGAACTCTGCAATCATGAGCGGAAGCGACCATGCGAAAAGAAAAATCACCCATGGAATAAGAAACGCTGCTCCGCCATTCTGGGCGGCGATGCGGGGAAAGCGCCACAGGTTTCCGGTCCCAACCGCCAATCCGAGGCCGGCCAGAATTAGGCCCCACCGTGAGGAAAATCTTTCTGGATTAGACAAGGCTAAGGTTCAAGTGGACACATCGCGTCGGCAGAGTCTACATCAGGTCCGCTGAATCCTCGGTTGCTCCTCGAAATTTCGCCTATTAACCATGACACGACCCGTATCAACCTCTATACTTAACCAGGCTCAACTTTGTTCGACCCAGAATTTCAGAAACATGACGGAAGTCCTGTTTATAAGCATGGCCGCGGCCCGGCTTGGACTGCATCCGCAGACCCTGCGGAAGTACGAACGTTTAGGCCTGGTCCGTCCGCTTCGAACGACGGGGAGTATGCGCGTTTACTCCGAAGACGAGCTGACCCGTCTTCGGGCGATTAAATATCTCGTTGATCAGAAGGGAATCAACCTAGCTGGCGTCCAGCAACTTCTAGCCCTCGCCGAAGTCGCCCAGCGTCTCCGCGAGCTGACCGAAACCGGCGGCCCCATCGGTCGCCCAGACGGGCGACGGCGCTTGGTTCGGGAAGTTGATCGGCTCTGCAACCTGCTCGGGTTTTGACGGATTTTGATGACATGAAATTCAGGGACTACTACAGTGCGCTCGGCATTGACAAGGGTGCGACTGAAAAAGAAATTAAGCAGGCTTATCGGAAGCTCGCCCGGAAACATCATCCAGATGTAAATCCAGACGACCCTTCCGCCGAATCTCGCTTCAAGGAACTCACCGAAGCTTACGAGGTGCTCCATGATCCTGACACGCGTCGTAAGTACGATGAATTGGGGGCGAATTGGCGATCATACGAAAACGCACCAAGTGAGGCAACTAGCGGTCGGGGAAACTTTGACGGTGGGCGTTGGGCGGCCGACCTTCGCGGAGCTGACCCGTTTTCAGATTTCTTTCAAACGTTTTTCAGTGGGTCCTCCCACGAACGGCAGAGGCCATGGCCACCGCACAACACAGGCCAAACCGTTGACCAGCCAATCGATTTAACACTCGAGGAAGCCTTTCACGGAGTGCAACGCCGACTAATCATCGCCACTGGGGGCCAGTCTCGAACAATCGATGTTCGGATTCCCCGAGGGGTGAATGATGATTCCCTGATCCGTATTGCTGGTGAAGCAGGGCCCGGAACGGTGCCCGCCGGAGACCTCTTCCTTCGAGTGCGAGTCGCCCCGCATCAGTATTTTCGTCGAAAGGGTTCAGATCTCTACGTATCTGTCGACGTCCCCTTAACCACGGCAGTGCTGGGGGGCAAGGTGAAAGTTCGGGCCCTCGACGGTGCGTCGTTGAATCTGAAGATTCCGTGCGGGACCCAACCTGGCCAGGTGCTTCGTATCAAGAATCAAGGCATGCC
>DBHR01000040.1:4791-8787 GCA_002296225.1 Acidobacteria bacterium UBA823
GCCGGCTTAACGATGACCAACGCGCACATTTCAAGGCGTTAGCCAACCTTGACGGGCCAACCCGTTCCCCGTGATTCCGAACCGGCGTACGGCGCCCTCCCGTTTAAACGGGCACTCCAGCCACAAATTCTAAATTCGTTAACCCTAAAGATTTTCGAGGGAGAACCCGTTGCAGACGGAGCGATCGGGATGCCTGAAGCTAATGGGGCGCACTGCTTGGACAAACGCGCCGCCTAATTTACCCGGTTAAGTCATCGGTCCAACGCCCTCGGCGTCTAATTCGACCACGGGCTTAAGGCGCGTATGACTCTTGTCGCAAAACGGCTTCGTCGCCGATGCACCGCACCGGCAAAGCGCGAGGGGCCGCTTCCCCGGCGGGTATTCCCGTCCGTTCCAGTCGACCAACGTCACGTCGTCGCCTTCCACGCGATACGGCCCATTCCGACGCACTGCGATTCTTACCATTCCGTCGGTCCACTTATCCGTTCGTCAACCCAACTTTTGCATCGCGGCTAGAAAGTCGGCGTTCGACTTCGTTTTACCCATCTTATCGAGCAGTAGTTCCATAGCCTCTACCGCACCCAGCGGGGCCAAGATCTTGCGCAAAACCCACACGCGATTGAGGTCGTCCTTATCAAGGAGTAATTCTTCCTTCCGAGTTCCGCTCTTTTGGATGTCAATCGCTGGGAACACCCGCTTGTCGACCAACTTGCGATCGAGATGAATCTCCATGTTGCCCGTGCCCTTAAATTCCTCAAAGATCACGTCATCCATCCGCGAACCAGTATCGACCAGCGCGGTCGCCATAATGGTCAGCGAGCCGCCCTCCTCAATATTTCTAGCTGCGCCAAAGAACCGCTTTGGCTTCTGCAACGCATTAGAATCAAGACCGCCTGACAGCACTTTGCCAGACGGTGGAATTACCGTGTTGTACGCTCGCGCCAGCCGGGTAATCGAATCGAGAACAATTAGGACGTCCTTCTTGTGCTCAACCAGTCGCTTAGCCTTCTCGATAACCATTTCGGCTACCTGCACGTGCCGCTGAGCCGGCTCATCGAAGGTCGACGAGATAACCTCGCCGTCGACCGACCGTTGCATATCCGTGACCTCTTCAGGCCGCTCGTCGATCAGTAGGACGATGAGATACACCTCTGGGTGGTTCTTTGAGACGGACTGCGCGATGTTTTGCAGCAGCATCGTCTTTCCCGTTCGAGGTGACGCGACAATAAGTCCGCGTTGCCCTTTACCGATTGGCGTCATGAGATCCATGACTCGGGCGGACAGATTGTCGCCACTGGTTTCCAGTTTGACGCGCTCTTCTGGATAGAGCGGTGTTAGGTTTTCAAAAAATAACTTGTCGCGGGCCTGGTGGGGCGCTTCAAAATTAACTGCCTCCACCTTGATGAGCGCAAAATATCGCTCCCCCTCCTTAGGCGGTCGGATCTGGCCAGAAACTGTGTCGCCGGTCTGGAGATCGAACTTGCGGATTTGCGACGGCGACACATAAATATCGTCCGGGCCGGGGAGATAGTTGTAGTCCGGGGCACGGAGAAATCCGAAGCCATCGGGCAGCACCTCCAATACTCCCTCAGAAAAGATGAAGCCACTCTTTTCGGTCTGGGCCTTTAGGATCTGAAAGATCAACTCTTGCTTGCGCATGCCCGTTGCGCCCGCAACGGCCAGATCCTTGGCCACTTGAGTGAGCTTTTGAATACTCATGTCCTTCAGCTCACTAATGTTCAGGGTGTTGCTGGGTTTTCGTGACGGAGCTCGGGGAGTTGCCACTGCAGCTACACCGGAGTCCGGAGCCGGCTCGTCAGACGTACTTGCTGGGGGGATCTTTTTTCCTGGTGCCATAGGGACGCTAACCGTGACTCGAAATTACGAGATTGTGATTGTGGTAAAGGGGACAGGATGCCCCGGGTCTGCTTAACAGATATTCGGCTCGCCGTCCGAATACTGCCTGAGTATACGGAAGCGGGTTCAACGTGTCAAATCGGCCCCACGCGCGGCGCTAGATTCCTGGCCTGAGGCAGGACCGTGCCAAACGCTAGGATACAATTCGCCCGTGTCAAACCCTCTCCCCCGACTAGTCGCGCTTTGCGTGCTCACGTTCTTCCTTGGCCTGGGTCGTAGCCCCATAACTGACTCGGATGAAGCCTTCTATGCTGAGTCGGCGCGCCAGATGGTTACGGTGGGTGATTGGCTAACGCCACATTACAACGCAACAGTGCGATTTGAAAAGCCAGTTCTGATGTACTGGATGGTCGCGGTGAGCTATCTCGTTGCTGGGGTTGGCGAAGCCGCCGCCCGCTTCCCGTCCGCACTTGCGGGCCTGACCTTGGTACTTCTGACCTATAGCGTAGCGCGCCGGTGGGGCGACTCCGATACTGGATTCCTAGCCGGCGCCATTGTTGCCACGACATTCGGTACTTCAATCATGGCGAGGCAGGCCTTGCCCGACCTGCCAGTGACAACGTTTATTGTGTTTGCCACTTGGGCCCTGATCAGGGCCCTTTCGCTCGATCCGGTCGACGCCGCAAGCGGTCAAGGCGTTGATACTCCCGCGCATCGCCGAAAATGGCTACTCGCGGCCGCCTTCGCGTCGGCACTCGCGGTCCTGACAAAGGGTCCTATTGGGGTGTTGCTTCCCGCCATCGTTGCGGTTCCGTTGGCCTACTACGAACGACGCGGTCGTCACGATGCCTCCTCGAATCGCCTGTGGCCGCACGGTCTCACAGCGAGTACGGTGCTCATCGCGTTGCTATTGTTTGTCGCCATCACTGGACCATGGTTTCTGGCAATGTGGAGTCGCCATGGTTCTGCATATCTCGTGCAATTCTTCGCTACAGAGAACGTTGCTCGGTTTACGACAGCGGAATTCAACGAACCTCGCCCGATCCTTTTCTACCTGCCCGTGTTGGCGGGTGGCTTCTTTCCATGGACGCCGTTTGCGGTTTTGTGGCTGGCGGGGATCGTTCGAATGCTTCGTTCGGGCGGCAGAACGACGTTGGTCAATGTCCGTTTAATTGTTTGGGCATCCGCCCCGCTCGCGTTTTACACCTTATCGGTCGGCAAGCAACCTCGATACATTCTCCCGATACTGACTCCCCTTGCAATCCTGCTCGCACGTGCTATCCGTAAGGAGCTTGAGGTGCGACCGGGCTCGAGCCAACACCTCTTCCGCGCCGTCTCGGCCACCGCGATAGCGGTCTCGCTCGGCCTAGGCCTCCTTTTATTACGTGCCACACCAATACTCGAAGCTGCCGGCTCTGGCTATCCTTCCCTTCCCGCCCTCACACTATTCGGCGTTGCACTTGCGCTCAGCATCGTACTATTCGTCGGCACGCTGGACGTAGTTCCGATGACGGTAGCCATCACCAGCGCTATAACCGTTGTTGTCCTGCACTCTCAGGTGTTTTCGCCGCCGCGACCAGCACCAGTCGAACAAGTGGCAGCAACAATCTCGACGCATTGGCGCCCCGGTTACACTGTCGGCGCCTATCATGCATTTGGACGGAATCAAATCTTCTATTCAGAGCACCCGAGCCAAAACCTAACCACCCTCGACCAAACCGCCGCCTTTCTTGACGCACCTACACCAATGCTGTGCATTATTTCTGAGAGCGACCTATCAAAGGTGAACCCGCGGATAACTCGCTCCTTGCGCCAACTTGATCGCGTGCCCTACGTCGATACCGCTGGATTTCGCCTTCGCGACCTTCTCCAACCGGACGCAGAGTCAGTCCGAAGAATCGTCCTGGTCGTCACGAATCGGTAAACTGGAACTCGGTGTGAACGTCCACCCTGAACTAACTCGGAACGTCACCAATCATGTTCCGAGGCCCGGCTTAGGAAACGTCTCCTCGGAGGGCAAATCCCGTTGGTTTAATCTGAGACGAGGTCATCTGGCGGCGGGTCCGGAAACATTTTCCCCGGATTAAGAATGCCGTTGGGGTCAAAGGCGGCCTTTAACCGCCGCATCAAAGCTAACTC